>JAISUX010000053.1 GCA_031271805.1 Tannerella sp. | reverse complement strand
TCCTGCAAGTCGGCAAGCAGGTTTATCATCGCCGCATTGCCCACAAATGCAGCCTTGCGCAACGGCGCATAGACAAGGCGCTTCCCGCCGTCTATCGGGATGGCGTATAGCTCGGAGGAGATTATTGGGTGTTCTTCTTTCATCTCTCTTTATACTGCTAAACATACACAGACCGGAACGCAGGAACAACCATACTTTTCGCAGGTGCATTGTGAGTTGCATGCACAATGCGACAAACATGCACAATGCGACAAACATGTACATAATAGTTTCCCCGGCACGCAATTACAGGAACAAGTAGCGCCTGCCGGTATTGGCGAACCGCAGGGCAAGGTATAGGTCACTGTCTGTCCTGTTTCGTCCTGGACATTGTATGTTAATCCGCTTGCAACATCGTACGAACATTCCAAATCTATAAGGCATTTGTCTAATGTAACGTTACTGCCTGACAAAGATAACGCTTTAATACTGCCATCACTTAGGCCGACAAAAAGCTGTTGACCATTTGGAGAAATGGCCAAAGAACTCACGAAATCTGAAAATTCACCAAGTGTTTTGACAAATTTACCATCTGGCAGGCTCCATAGCCTGACGGTTTTGTCTCTGCTGCCTGAAAAAAGATATTTACCATCTAGCGAAATTACCAAAGTCGTTATGTAGCTTGTATGTCCTGTCAGTGTTTTGGTCAATTCTCCGTCAGGCAAACTCCATATCTTGATTTCACTTGCGCCGGAAAAGAGTTGCTTTCCGTCTGGCGAAATCACCAAAGCCTCCACCCAATTTGTATGTCCTGTCAATGTTTTGACTAATTTTCCGTCGGACAGATTCCATATAGAGATTGTTCTAATAGCATTACCGGAGAAAAGATATTTTCCGTCGCGTGAAACCGCCAAAGCAGTTATGCTACCCGTTCCTGTCAATGTTTTGACCAGTTTATCGTCGGGCAGGCTCCATATAGTTATATTAACATCCTCTCCGGAATAAAGAAAGTTTCCGTCTGGCGAAACCGTTAAAGCCTCTACCAATGTATATCTTGTCAATTTCTTGGCTAATTTGCCGTCTGGCAGTTCCCATACATAGATGGAGTTGGACGTGCCAGAAAAAAGATATTTTCCGTCGGGTGAAACTGCTAACGAATATATATAGTTTATATGTTCTGTCAATGTTTTGACTAAAGCACCGTTGGGCAGATTCCAAATCTTGACAGTTCTGTCATCACCACCGGAAAAAAGGCATTTCCCATCAGGCGAAATCGCAAAAGTCTCAACAATATCACCGTGGGCATATATTCCCAAACATGAACCCGCTTCTAAATTTACTTCCGGTTCATCCTTTTTGCATCCGTCAAGAATCATCAGCGCCGCCGCGCCGGTCATTCCCGCGCCAAAGAATCCGCGCCGGTTCATTTTAGCCTCATTGATGGCTCGCGCTAGCGGCACTATCTCCGGCTCGTCCTGTGTCCCATCATCAAAGACGCGGGTCAGGATAAATTTTGGTTTCGACTCTTTCATTTTATAATGCCGACCCCCACGCGCGAGCGGCTCGGCGGCTGCTTTAAATTGATATAAAAATAAGGACGATAAATCTGTGCGGGGCTGTCTGTCGGCTACTAAGTCCACTTCTTGAATCTTCAAGTGCAAAAAAATAAATAACTTTACAGCGCCATCGCGCAGTGAGACCAGTGTTCCCTTAGGCAATACTATAATACTAACTCCGGTTCCCGATGCCCGTAATGTAATAATTGTTTCCTTTGATACCTTATGAAAGAATACATTAACACACACATTCACACAAGTAAAGTGGTGCGATGTTTTTTATTTACAATGACAAAGAAAGCAAAAAAAACAAGCCACGCAAAGAAATCATGTTAAAAATTATCAATCTTGATGTGGCAGGCATTGACGTATCTGCAACGGAGATACAGGTATGCGTTTCATTGGACGCATACAATAACCGAAAATTCGGTGTAATTACCGAAGATTTTAGGGTGGATGGCGAAGTCAGGAAATATTATAGTCCGAAAGTAGCAAGATATGTTCTTGTGACGAACGCATTTTGGTTGTCGTACAGCTCTTGCAATTCATTATGTCGGATCTTGCCTTCTTTGCGCCACTTTTCAAGGATGGGTTGAGTTGCCGTGAAAACGGCGTCTTCTATTTCCTTGACTTTCTGGATATAGCCTGTTCCGGCGTTATTGAATAACAATTCCCAATGGAAATATTTTTCAAAATCCTTGTTGCCGCGGGTATAGGAATAGACTTTGTTGCGCAGGGTCAATGCCTTGTCGCATAGCGGAGAGGCGGCGGTTTTGCTGTCTCTCGTGAGCAGTGAAGGCAGCTTTTCGCCTCCTGCTACCCAAACCGGAATAGCCGGTGTCACGGGCGGATAACCGATAATCGTCCACATCGTCGTTAATTCGGGATTTTCGTCGGGTTTTACGCCTTGTATAGCCACAGAGCAAGTCGAAGATCTGCGTGGTATAAAGTCTTGTTCGACAAACCATCCGTTGGTTTTCGGGCGGTTGTACGAGCCGTCCTTGAGGTTAATGCCTAACATGGGGTTGATAAATGCACGCGACAGTTCGTTGAATATCCATTCCGGCGTTATTTCTCCGGTGGCGGAAGCGTTATGAAACATCAAGTCGGCCTGTTGATAGCGGATATAACCGGCGCCTTTTTCCGGAAAGCCCGAAAAAGAGAAATTAGTCCTTGTCAGATAGCCGAACGGAGCGATTTTGGGGTCGTTTACATCAAACATTACCGCTGATGTATCATCGACTTCAAAGTACGCCGCCCCTCCTCTGGCGTCTATAACGCCGAAGTTGGCAGATACGAACATAGGTTTCGATAATGTGTCCAAGAAAACTCGGAAATCCTCGACCGACGTGCAAATCTCAAGCGCCCGAAGCATCAATGTGCCGTTGTTCTTGCTTCCCGACTCATCTTTTTCGTCTTTCAGATTGTACGAAAGCGTGTTCATTACCGAGAATCCCGTAGAGTTTGTTCCTATCCATATCGAACGGGGATTGTCGGAAGCGCTGTTGACGACGGCTACGAAAGGATATTTTTCGCCCGCGAAATACTTTACACAGTTTTGGTCTGTGCTTGTGTCGCGGTTTTTCCAGAGTATCGGGCGACCGTCGGGCGTGACACGTCCCGAAATCACCGCCGAAGTACAGGCATCGGAGGCTTGCCAGGTTTGTAATAGCATGATTGCTATCAAAAATATCTGTTTTTTCATTCTATGTTAATAATAATAATTTTCTGTTTTCACACAATCACCGAAAAATACGGCGTTTAAGAATATCTTGCTGCCTCCGAACCAATATGAGCGGAAATTCAGGTCGTCGGCAAAAAGCACTACCAATCCGCTGCCCGCAGTTTTTGCTATTACGGCCGGCGAATCCTTCAGCAAAGCCCGGTTTTGTGCCGATAAGAACCCGGACAACAACGGCTTCGACGTATAATGTAACGGTGAAACATAAGGATTATTATCTTTCTTGAAGAATACATTTCCGATTTTGAAAACAGCGATTTCTTTTTGGTCGAAGCCCCATCCTAACGGGTGAGTGCAGTCGAGTGTGCAATTCAGTATGACGCCCGAAATCTGATTTCCTGCATTGGCTTCTTCTTGCTCTGCATAAGGTCTGTAGATTGTGGAATCTTCCTTGAACACACTGCTTTTTGTGCCGAAGTCGATTAATTTGTTGTTTCTAACCCAGACGTTTGCCCGCCCGGTTGCTATCAGGTTACCGCCGTTTCTCACCCATTCGACGAGGGCTTCTTCGGACGGTTTTGACAGTGTAGGCGAACCGTTTGCTATGATGATTGTTGTATAACGTTGTAGCTGCTTGGCGGTTAGGGTGTTTGACTCTATCAGCGTAACAGGAATCTGTAAACGGCGGTCGAACAGGTACCATATCTCGCCTGATTCGGGCGTACCCATAGACCGCCCCACAAGAATGGCTATTTCGGGCTTGCCGATAACATTGAAAGCGGGGCTGCCGAGATCGACGTCGGACATCAATCCCGTTGTCGCGGAATAAATATCGACGCCTGTTTGTTCGGCAAGTTGCACAATAAGGTTGTAGATGGCGTCGGACGAAAGCGCCTGGTTGCCTACCGGCACAACGACCGTCCCGTAACCCATGTCCTTCTTGACGCTTCCCGAAGCAAACGAGAAGGGTTTTGTGCCCACCGTCACTCTAATGCCGTTTTTCAACAGCTCGTAAATCACCTTGTGCGAATAAAACTCGCGATTCTCAAAAACGTAGGCGTAATCGCTTTTTCCGCCGATTACCTGTCCGGCAGTGAAGGCGGTGAGTTGCGGGTCGATTTTTTCGCCGGTCAGGCCGGAGATGCTTTTCAGCGTGGCGTAATGCAGGTTGAAAGCGTGCGGAAATGTCCATGTGGAAACATCGTAGAAAATGCTGTCTTTGTATTCAAGCATGTTTTCCATAAGCGCACGCACCATATCGTAATACTTTTGGCCGGTAGGAATCACATAAGCATCTGAGGCTTTGAACGATTGGCCTTCGGTAGATATGTCTTTTGCGAGATGATAGACGTCGATTTTGTGATAAGCCATCGTTTCCATAAAATGCGCCGCAACAGTCTTCGATCCGCGTGTGTCGAACACATATCCTTTGATGGCGTCTTTGGCCGCTTGCTCTTTGGAATTGACGTAAAATGCCTTTTGATAGTTCATCAGTTTGTCTTTCATTTCATATCCGGCAAGGATAGTTGCGTACGAACTTAACGATTGGTTGCGGATTGTCCAGGCGAACGACCTTATCCCGTGCCGCGTCTCGCGGAGGTGACCTCGCGAAGTAGGCTGTTCGTAAAGCAGGCACACCGACCCATGGATGTCGCCGTAGGCAGCGCCTTTCCCGATGTAGAAGTCGTCGTAGCCTTCTTTTGAGAAATACAGCGAACCTATTTTATCCAATTCTTTGGCGCAATATGATGAGATTTCCTGCGTCAGGTTTTGGTTTTCCTGTGACGTGAGCGGGTGTGTGCGCAACGGGTGTCCGGGGCTGAAATAGTAATGGCGCGAAGGGCCTTGCTCATGCTGGTCAACCACGATGTTCGGCAACCAATCGAGGTAGGTTTTCAAGCTCGTCCGTCCTTCGGGATGCTGTGCCATAAGCCAGTCGCGGTTGCAGTCAGCCCAATAATGGTTTGTGCGGCTCGACGGCCAAGGCTCCGTGAACTCGCGCGAATCGGGCGATGAGACATCGGTATAACTGCGCGAAGTATTCACCCACGAGGCAAAGCGATTGATTCCGTCGGGATTGATTCCGGGAACCATGACGACGACCGTTTTCGACAAAATATCGTCGATTTTCGCCCCTTGCGCCGCCGCTAAGAAATAAGCGATGGCTATTGAGGCGTTGACGCCCGAAGGCTCGTTGCCGTGAATAGAGTAAATAAGGCTCACGATGACAGGCATCTTGCTGACATCCGATGATTTACCGTCGGTGAGAGCGAGATGTTCTTCCCTGATGTTGGCGATATTTTTCTGATTTTCGGGTGAAGTAGCGACAATTTCGAGTATAGGTCGGTATTGGTAGGTATGACCTTTGATTGTCACGGAGAAACGGTCGGAGGCCTTGTCGAGAGCCTCCATATAAGCTACAACCTGCCCCCAGTCGGGATGTTGGCTGCCCAAAGGAAAGCCAAAGACGTCTTCGGGCTTCGGTATGTCCTGATTGTAGGTATATCCCTCCGGAAGATAATATGATATATCGACCCCGGCCTTGTCGTGCCGGATCTGACCGGCAACCGACAAGGAAAGGGTTGAAATTGCTATTAAAATTATAAATTTCTGCTTCATTGATGTAAAAATGTTTTATAACGGATTTTGTTCGCACATCGGATTGATATTCAGCTCGGAAACGGGGATAAGAAATTGCCATTCCTTGATGCCTGCCTCCTTATAACGGTTTTCCTCACCCATAGGATGTGCATCGTACATGTTATAGTTAGACGCCTCGGGATCAACGTTTTCGGGCATTTTATTACTGTTGTTCCATGGGTCGTAACTGTAATTATACGGCGGGTTGGTGCGAGGGTAGGGGCCTCTGTCGAGCGGCATGTTGAGGCGCTTCAGGTCGAGGAAACGGAAGCCCTCGCCCCACAGTTCGACACGGCGTTGGAACATGACTTCATCTATCAAGTCCGCACCGGTATTAGTCGATAGCTGATACTCAGGGTCGCGATGTTGAGCTAAGGGGTACAAGGCTTGTGCCGCTTCGCTGTTGCGCCCTGCTCGCGCATAACCTTCGGCCATTATCAGCCTCATCTCCGGCATACGCATGTACGGCACGTCGGCGCATTGGTCGTTTTCGTTCTTCATCACAAACTTGTTTGCCATATAATTGCGGATATTTCCACTGGTAGGAATTATCGGGCGAGGCAGCGTTTCCGGGTCTTGCGCGCGCGGGAACCATATTTTCTTGCGCACGTCGGTGTCGGTGATACGATTGTAGAGCAAATTATATATCGCGCGAGGCGTGTTGCGGTTGAAACTTACATTCATATTCGACATGAAACTGTGGAAATCGCGCAAACTGCCGGCTTGGTCTAACTGCGCCTTCTTGCCCCATAGCCATTCCGAATTTGTCTGGTCGCTCATGCGATTGTTGGTTGTGGTGTAGGTGTCGTCCTGGAATTTAGCTCCCGATTGATCTACAACTAATTTCGCCATCTCGGCCGCCTCCAACCATTTCCCTTGGGTGAGCAAAACACGGGCTTTCAATCCGCGGGCGACGTGGACGTTTATATGCGATTTGTTTACCCGCTCCGTTTTGATGCTGCTTAACAACTTGATAGCTTCGTCCAAATCCGCATTGATTTGAGTATAAACCTCTTCCACGCTTGCACGCGCTTGATTTTCAGTCGTATTGCTCGTTCGGATGATAACACCCGGCTGTGTGTTGCCGCCTTCGGCTTTATAGCGTTCGGCCCAAGCTTGGACAAGATAGAAATAAGCGAATCCGCGATACGCATACGCCTGACCTTTAGCGTAATCGCGTTCGGATTGTGCACCTTCGGCATTGTCCGCGTTTTCGATAATCATGTTGGCGTTGGAGATGAAGTAGTAGAACAGTCGATAGTAATAATCGAGGCTGAGGTAGCGGTGTCCCGTGTCTCGATGCCATTCCCATCTTGCGACGGACTGGAACTGTGTGTTGGCGATAGTGAAAACCAAGTCCTCGCCCAGCATATCCATCCAAATCATAAATGTCTCGTAGCCGCCCTGGGAGTACCAGCCGCTTAGGCTGGGGTGCCACATCAGTTTGTGCAGCCCGTTGACGGCCATCATAGCGCCGTCGGTAGTTTCAAAAATCTGTGACTGGTCAACGTTCTGCGTGGATTTTGTTTCAAGGAAATCCTGACTGCAGCCTGACAGTCCAATCATTGCGATAGTCGCTGTTATTGATAAAATATACTTTTTCATATTATTCCGAATTAAAAAGTAAGATTAAATCCTAATGTGAATACTCTCGAAGGAAGATAGACGTCGCCGTTGCTTGCATATCCGGAGAAAATATTTTTCCGCGGATAGATACCTTTGCGCGCCGTTACCTGAAACAGGTTGTTTGCGGCAGCGGTAATGCGGATTCCGGAAATATCAAGACTTTTCAGCCATTGCGACGGCAAGTCGTAACTCAAGTTTATGTTGGTCAGTTCCAACATGTCGGAACTCACGAGCCAGCGTGTGGAGTTGGCGGCATTGAGGTTTGTATTGTTGGTGACGATGCGCGGTACATCGGTACGGTCGCCTGCTTGCCGCCAGCGATTCAGCATATCCGTATGGAAAGTCGAATAAGCGAGCGAGGTGGCGAGAGGCGTCATCAGGTTAGAATAAGCGACGTCGTACATCTGTCCGCCAACCTGATAGTAGAAATTCAGCGAAAGCGTCAAGCCTTTGAAGCCAACATTCGTATTGAAGCCGCCTGTCATTTTCGGCGAGGCTTGTCCCGAATAGGCATACAGGGCTTTCTCAATGTTTGTCGTGTATTGTTTCCCGTCAACCGATACAATGTCGGTTCCGCCTGCTGCGAGCGCCTCTTCCGTCGGGATATAAAGGCAGTTGCCTGTCTCCGGATCAACGCCTTCCCATTGGCGAAGCCAATAATCGTAACGAGGATGTCCTTCTTCTATCTTGAACATCGTGCTTACATAGGGTTCGACCGGCAGGCGAGTGATCTTGTTGGTAAGATACATGGCGTTAGCTCCGACCGACCAACTTAAATCCTTATGGCGGATAATATTTGCGTTGAGGTCAATCTCGAAGCCTCTGTTATACATCGTTCCGGCGTTCATCTCGACGGCATCTACTCCCGTCGAAGGAGAAAGAGGTACGGAAAACAGCAAATTGTCGGATTGACGATTGAAAAACTCAAAAGAACCGTTGAAACGGCTGTCGCAGATGGTGAACTCCAGCGCGATGTCGCTGTTGCGCGATTCCTCCCATTTCAGGTTTTTATTGCCGAGAGAACTTTGGATAAATCCCGCTTCGGCGGCGTTTTGGGCAATCTCGTATGTCGCCTGCCAGGGATAATAACTGTCTAAGTTGTCATTTCCCACTTCGCCGTATGAAGCCCGCAGTTTCAGATAGTCGATGAAAGTGATGTTCTCCATAAATGCCTCACGGTCAATGCGCCATCCCCCGCCTATCGACCAGAAATCGCCCCAACGCGAGTCTTTATAGAATCGCGACGATCCGTCACGACGGAAAGAACCGGAAAGGAAATAGCGATTGTCGTAGTCGTAATTCACACGCGAAAGATAGCCTTCGGTAGTGTAGGTATGAGTATATGAATTAGGCGTCGTATTCAGGTTCGAATAGTTGCCGAACTCGTAGTTGCCGTCGAATTTCTGGTCTTTCATCGACGCCCGCAGGTAGTTGTATTCGTAGTCATAACTCTCGTGGCCTAACAATGCCTCTACATGGTGCATCCCAAACGTTTTGTTATACGACAAAAGTTGGTTGAATGTCCATGTTGTCGTGAAAGTATTTGTTTTGGTTGCGTCGCCGGTATTGCCCTTTTCGGCATAGACGACGGTGCCGTTTGAAGCGAGATATGAATTTAATCCGACACTGCCGTTAAGTGTGAGTTTGAGACCGTCGATAAAACTTATTTCCGTGTATGCCTTGGCGTTGATAGTATTGCGTTTGTTCTGGTTATGCAAATCTTTGAGTTCGATTGCGGGATTGACGCCGGCATTGAAATCGCGCTTGGGCACGTCAACGCCGCCGACAGAATAACCCGTACCGAAGTCATACATCAGATTGCCGTTGTTGTCGCGCAGATAATCCTTGGTATTCGGGTCGTGTACGTGAATGGGATAAATCGGCGCGACATAGCGCATAAAACGGAAAGGATTGGTGAGGTTACCCGAAGTCTCGTCCTGTACGCCTTTTGTCTTGCTTATGTTGGCCGACAGGGTTGCACCGGTTTTGAACCATTTATTAATCTGCGAGTTAACATTGGTTGACATGGTGTAGCGTTCAAAGCCGGAACCGATGATATAGCCTTGCTCGTTGGTATATCCGAAAGAGGCGTAATAATCCGATTTCTCCGTCCCTCCGCTCACGCCGAGTGTAGCATCGTCGCGATTGCCGGTCTGTTGCAGGGCGTTGACCCAATCCGTGTCGTCAGCCCAAAGGAATTGGGCGCTCGGATTGACTTGGCCGGTTGCATCAACAACCTGGTCGTTAGGCACGCTGAAAGGATTGTACCTGATAAGGTCGAACAGGTTCTTTGCAGCGTTCTGTGAGGCGTTTTCGACAGACTGGCCGTCGGAAATGTATTGATTCCTAAGATTTTCCCAATACAAAGTGACGTAATCGTTAAGTCCTACGCGGTTATAGTCGCCTGTTTGCTTTGTCACAAAGCCATGGTTGAACTTAACATTGACCGTCAACCGTTCCTTATTTCCGGTTTTTGTGTTAATCAGTATCACTCCGTTTGCCGCCCGCGAGCCGTAAAGAGCTGCCGACGAAGCGTCCTTGAGTACGGTCATACTCTCGATGTCGCCGGGGTTGATGCTGCTGATGGCATTGTCGTAAGGCATGCCGTTCAGGATGATAAGCGGCGTGTTGCTGGCCGAGAATGAGCCTATACCGCGAATGTAGATGCTTGGTTCCGAACCCGGATGCCCGTTGGATGTGGAAACATTGACGCCGGGAGCTGTGCCGAGCAAGGCATCCGTTACGTTCGTTACAGGACGTTGCTCAATGATCTCGTTCTTGACCAAACTTGCCGAACCGGTGAACGAACTCTTTTTTACCGTTCCGTAGGCTACGACCATCACCTCCTCAAGTTGCTGAACGTCGGATCTCATCAAAATATTGAGATTCTGCCCGCAGGCAACTTCCTGCGTCAACATCCCGATATAAGAAATAACCAAAGTATTAGCCGACGCCGGAACATTAGTCATAATAAACTTGCCGTCCACGTCCGTCACTATACCAATCGTTGTGCCTTTAACGACGACGGACGCCCCAATTACAGGCAAACCGTCCTCGTCGATGACCGTTCCCGAAGCGGTCTTTGTTTGTTGCGCCATAAGTATCAGGGAATTAAGACCCAGTACCGTCATCATGAATAACCTAAATGTTATTCGCAGGGGAACACTAATCCCCGAAATAAACTTTTTTCTGCACTTCCTCATAATTAATCAATTAATATTAAAATGTATAAAAAACAACGATTTTTCGTACAAAAGTATATATAATTATTGAAATAAAAAAATTTTTGATGCAAATTCGATAATTTTTCGTACATTTGCGCCATTATTGTTTATCTTATTATTGTTATTATGAAACGGATTGTATTGTTTTTTTGCGTGTTAACTCTGCCTGTTATAGTTTTTTGGGCTTGTAACGGTGCGGGTGAAAGTGAATTGGAAACCGGTTTTCGGAATCCGCCGTCAACAGCTCGGCCTGGCGTCTATTGGTATTTTATGGATGGAAATCGCTCGAAAGAGGCTATTACCAAGGACTTGGAAGCTATGAAGAAGGTCGGAATAGGCTATGTTGTTTATCTTGAGGTCAATGTTGGCGTGCCTCGCGGAAAGGTTGATTTCTTCAGCGACGAGTGGAAGGATATGTTCGGATATATGGTTCGCGAATGTGAACGGTTGGGGATAGGAATTTACCTTGGTACGGGTCCGGGTTGGAGCGGAAGCGGAGGGCCTTGGGTTGACGCTTCATGGTCGATGCAGCATTTGGTTTGCTCATCGGTAGATGTTGAAGGCGCCGGCGAGCGCGTGTTGCATCTTAGTGTCCCCCAGCCTGTTAAGCCGTTTTTCGGATTGGATGAGGCGATACATAAGCAATGGGAAGAGTTTTATGAGGATGTCGTAGTGCTGGCTTTTCCTTCCGGCGCAACGATTATTGATACCGCTTCGGTCTCAGGGACAGGCTATTGGGCAATCCCGGAAATCGAAGAACGGGCTTTATATTATCGCAAACCATACAGTTCGTCGCCGGGAGTGCTGCCGTATATCTCGACTTACGACCATTATGCTTCGCAACCCGGCGATAAGGCTATCAAGAAGTCTGAAATAAAGGATATTACGGCATTGATGCAACCTGACGGCACATTGAAATGGGATGTGCCGGAAGGGAAATGGACGGTCATGCGTTTTGGCCGGCGCAATAATGGTGCGGTGACGCGACCTGCCCCGAGGCCTGGATTAGGCATGGAAGCCGACAAATGCGACACCCTTGCGATGAGCAGGCATTTAGACCGGTTTATCGGCGAGTTGTTCCGTTATAACAATATGCCCG
Organism: Tannerella sp.; assembly: GCA_031271805.1. Classification (GTDB taxonomy): domain Bacteria; phylum Bacteroidota; class Bacteroidia; order Bacteroidales; family Tannerellaceae; genus Tannerella. The sequence goes on along the minus strand of JAISUX010000053.1, from coordinate 55,629 downwards.
GAGGCAGCAAGGCTCTCGAGACTATTCATATCGACAGTTGGGAAATGGGGGCGCAAAACTGGACGCCACGGTTCCGCGAAGAGTTTACGAATCGGCGCGGTTATGACCCGCAGCCGTATTATCCGGCGTATGTCGGACTGATAGTCGAGAATCGTGAGACTACGGAGCGCTTCCTTTGGGACATGCGGCAAACGATAATGGAACTTATTGTTGAAAACCACATCTCTTATACTAAAGAATACGCTCATCGCTACGGATTGCAGCTGTCGATAGAGCCTTATGATATGAATCCCGCTTCGGATCTTGAGTTGGCCGCTGCAGCCGACATGCCGATGTGCGAGTTTTGGTCGCCCGGAGGCTATAATACATCGTTCAGCACCGGTGAAGGAGCGTCGGTGGCTCATTTGTTGGGACAGAACGTCGTTCCTGCCGAGGCGTTCACGGCGCATCTCGATGCTTGGCGTCAACATCCCGCATCGGTTAAAAATCAGGGTGAATGGGCGTTCGCCGCAGGCGTTAACCGCTTGATGTACCATACTTACCAACATCAATGTTTGCCGGATAATGTCAAGCCGGGTATGACAATGGGGCCTTACGGCGTGCATTGGGACAGGAATCAGACTTGGTGGCACCTGTCGGATGCCTACCATAGTTACGTCGCTCGCTGCCAATTCATGTTGCAGCAGGGGCGCACGGTAGCAGATATCCTGTATCTCGCCCTTGAAGGTGCTCCGAACGTCTTCCGCGCACCGGCATCGGCTTATGTCGAGAATCCTTTGGAAACGATGACGCCCGACCGCCGCGGCTATAATTTTGACGGCTGCCCGCCAAGTATGTTGTATTCCGCAAAAGTTGAGGACGGGAGAGTGGTCTTTCCGAGTGGAGCGACTTATCAAGCGCTCGTTTTGCCGGTTTACGAGACGATGACGCCGGGTTTGCTGGGGAAAATACGCGACTTGGTTAACGAAGGGGCTACCGTTGTAGGCCTGCCGCCGCTGATGTCGCCGAGTTTGTCCGACTATCCCGCTTGCGACAAGGAAATAAAGGATATGGCCACGGAACTGTGGGGAGGATATGACTTTCCCGATGGGATCGTTGCGCGACAGTTCGGAAAAGGCCGTATCGTTTGGGGCAATGACTTGACGAACACAGATAACCTTTATCCGCACTACGAAGTAGTGGCCAAGTTGCTTGGCGAAACATCGCCGCCCGACTTTGAAACGACCGCTCCCGTGCGCTATACTCACCGTACAACAGCACGCGAAGAAATATATTTTGTCTCTAATAGCACTGATAATCAGGTTAATGCTATATGTAAATTCAGGGTCGCAAGCGACATAAAACCCGAATTATGGAATCCGGTTACGGGCGACACACGCGCTTTGCCTGAATACAGCGAACTTGCCGGGCAGACCGAGATTCCGTTGAAATTCGACGCTTATGAAGGTTATTTCATCGTCTTCAGGCAACAACAAGGCAAATCCGACAGTAAATATAATTTTCCGGAAATAAGGCAAATAGCCGTTTTAGATAAGCCGTGGAAAATTTCTTTTGACCCTAAATGGGGTGGCCCGTCGGAAGTCATTTTCGATCAACTAACCGATTGGTCGATTAACCCCGACGAGGGTATAAAATATTATTCAGGCTCAGCCTTCTATCGCCAAACATTCGACTTGCCCGATGATGCTAATGCCAAGACTTTGTATCTCGACCTCGGAAAAGTCTGCAACATGGCGCATGTCAAACTCAATGGCCAAGACCTCGGCACGGTTTGGACATCGCCCTGGCGAGTGGAAATAACCAAGGCCGTAAAGCCGTCGAACAATGAATTAGAGATAGAGGTTGTCAATTTGTGGGCTAACCGTCTGATCGGTGACGAGCAAAAACCCGACGACGGCATCAAGGATGGCAAGTGGCCCGAATGGCTGCTAAACGGCGCGCCTCGCTCCGGCGGACGCTACACATTCGCCTCATACCGGCATTACAAAAAAGATTCCCCATTAACGGAATCAGGCCTGCTCGGCCCGGTAAGGATTGTTCATGCAAAATAAAGAGACCTTTTATTGAGGATTTCATGGTGGTTTATAGAAAAAATAACCAACTATCTTGAGGTTTCCCCCAAGATAATTGATTATTGATTCCAACAAAGCGGTAAGGGATTAGTATCTCCTACCGTATCCGCCGTCTCTGCGGCGGTCGTTGTCTTTGCGGTATCCGCCGCGATTGCCTCCGCCACCGCCGCCGAACGACGGGCGTTCGGTACGTGGACGGGCTACGCTAACGGTGATTACCTTACCGTCGTATTCCGCTCCGTTGAGTTCTTCGATGGCTTTCTGTCCTTCCTCATCTTTGGACATTTCGACAAAACCAAATCCTTTTGATCTTCCGGATTCCCTGTCGGTAATAACTTTTGCAGAGGTGACTTCGCCATACTCTGCGAACAATTCGTTTAAGTCAGTGTCCGTGACCTCGTAACTTAAACCTGCAATGTAAATGTTCATTTGACTTTTGATTAAAATAAATACTCTATAACTGATTGAGAATGAAGATTAAAAGGTGAGACTGCTTAAAACAGTGTAATGTAATAAAGAAGAACTAAACTATAAAATTCGCGCCCAAATCACCGGCAAAGATATACATTAATTTTAATTAATAACGATTTATTGAAAAAAAAATTATTTTTCAAGTCGTTTTTTTAGCCAGTCGGAGCTTATCTTTGATTGTTCCGGATATGTCCAATGCCCTGTATTCAAGAACAATTGAAGCTCTTTTTTGCCGGGAATGACATTGTAGGCTGCATACATCGACGTCGGCGGGCAAGTAGGGTCGTTATAGCCCCAACTGTACAAACCATCGGCCTTGACGCGGCGTGCGAAGTTCACTACGTCGAAGTAGGCGAGTGTTTCGACTTCGTTCGGTTTGGGCGAGGCGTTTCTGAAGTAGTGCGGCCAGCCTCCGGCGCGGTGATTGAGGTAGCCGGCATAATCGCAGAGAGCGGGGTAGAAGGCGGCGAGGAATTTGATGCGTGAGTCTAAGCCGGCGGTAACTATCGACAATGCGCCTCCCTGGCTGCCACCTGTCACGCCGACGGTGTTGCCGTCAAATTCGGGTAATGAATAGATAAAATCGACGGCGCGGACGCAACCGGTGTAAACCCGCTTGTAGTAATGCTTATCGCGGTCGTTCATGTTTATTTGCCAATAGCCGTTGAGGGCGCCGGCGCTCAGGTTGTTGTAAACTTCCTGGGCTAAAGTGACCGAAATCCCATGGATGCCTATCTCAAGCGTGATGACGTCATCGGCCAAAGGCGAGCCGTAGTAAGGGCGTATCCCGGCGCCGGGAACTCGCAGTAAGGCCGGATATTTGCCGGGTTTCTTGGGCATTACGAGTATGCCGTACATACGTGATCCTGCACGGTCATTCTGAAAACTTACCTCATAGAAGTTCTGTGTCGAAGTGCACCTTTCCGGCAACAATATGGCTTTGGCGTCGAGAGGCGTCTTACGGGCTTCGGAGATAGCGTTCGACCAGAACTCGTCAAAATCCTTAGGATCGGCCGTTGCCGGTACGATTTTATCGACGTCGTATCCAACCGTAGCCGACTCCTCATACCTTACTCCGTCGATGTTGGCTATGACCTTGCAACGCAGGAAGCCGGCTTCTTTCATACTCGACTTAAGCGTTAACTCCCCGTTCTTGAGGATGACGTTTTGCTTCGTTTCGGTCGGGAAGGCTTCCGGTCCGAGTTCGTAATCGACCGAGGCGTTTTTGACTAACACATTGTCCCTGAACACTTGCACCTTGAAGGTTGCATTTTCTTTTGTTTTGTACTGCCAATCGGCATGGTCGGGCGAAATGATGATATTCACAAATTTTTGCGCCGGCTGAGCCAGGACGCCCGTAAAAATCCCTGCAAAACACAACAGGGTTAAAGCGAATGATAACTTTTTCTTCATGATTAAATGACTTTAAATTATGTAATTATTTGACTGTCAATCCTAATGATCGTATATAGCTGTCTTGAACGATACAGTTTTCGAACCTGCAAGCGTCAATAAAACCGTCTAACGCTTTCTTCGCAAGAGCTTGATTGGGGCGCGCCTCACGAAGCTCTTTATATATAGTGCGCGGGGCTTCGGAGAAGTCGATGACCGATTGCCACTCGTCCGGAGCCGTGATACCGACAAACGACGAGCTGTCCTTCTTTTTATATGGCCAGAATGTGTATCCGATGTTGGCATCTTCCATCGTTTTGCAGAATGTAGCCTGCCATTCATCCTTGTTGTGGCCTATTTCGCCCATGTACATGGGGAGGTTGACGCTGTCGCGGAATGAAATGAAAGCCCGGATAGCCTCTTTGGTCGGTTCGCCGCCATAGCGATGGCAAGTGTACATCATCTGTTTATCGAACGAAGCATCCTTAAATGGTTTGAAATTGCCGTTCCACTGTGCGCCGCCGAGCATGACGATATGGTTTTTGTCAACCTTGCGGATGGAATTTATCACTTTCTTGTAGAGCGGCTCAAGCAGGCTGTTAAGCGAGTCTTTGTTCTCAAAATAAGGCGCAATAGGCTCATTTATAAGATCATAGCCGAGAATAACCGGTTCATTCTTGTAGTGGTCGGCGATTTTAGTCCATATTTCGCAAAAAAGCTCCTGGCTTTCAAGGCTTTCAAAGAGCCACGGGTAGCCATAACTGTCGTCTATATTATCGCCTGTTTGTCCGCCCGGAGCGTCGTGCATATCGAGTATCAGGTAGATGTCGTTATCGCTACACCAGCTTACTGCGCTGTCTATCAGGCGAAAACCATCCTGATTCGATGTCAGTCCCATGTAGTCCTCGTCGGTGAAAAGTTTGTAATGAAAAGGCAGGCGGATAGTGTTTGCACCTGTCGAAGCGATAAATTCAATGTCCTTGCGTGTGACATAATTTTCTTTGAATCTGCGCCAAAAATCCGCTGCAAGTTCGGGGCCGACAAGTTCGCAGAACATTTGGTTGATACGTCCGGGAGAATTGGTTTTCCTGAATCCGAACATATAGCCTTCGGGATTAAGCCAGTTGCCGAGGTTAGTGCCACGGATAAAAAGTTTACTGCCGTCGGGTTTGATCAGATCCGCTCCCGATACGCGGACAAAATCTTCGGACTGGCGGTCTCCCGTAAAACCGCTGTCCCTATCCTTCGTTTTGCAAGACATTGATACACAAAGTATTATCAATGATAATGTAACCCATTTACTCATAAGTATTGATTATTTTGAGTGAAATAAATACACAAAAATAAAGAAAAAAAATTATGAAAAAAATTTTTGCCCGTTTTTTTTGCAAATATCCGAAATAAATGATATTTTTGCAGTCATATAAAAAAGAGAAGAGCCCAGCCTCACAGCTATGCTCTTCCCAGCCTTAAAAACCTAAAATATGAAAAAACCTAACCTAAATGTGTCTTGATAGACGAATGTTTTTTGAAAAGGTTTAATCTATATGTGGTTAAATGTTGTTTATTTGCGTAAAATAATATCAATTTGAAAGAGGAATGGCAAAAAAACTGACAATAATAACGCCGAACGGAGTAGGGGAGATCTTGCTTCATGTTTGTTGCGCCCCGTGCTCTTCGGCCATTGTCGAGTGTCTGTTAGCTAACGACATTCGTCCGACCGTTTTTTATTTCAACCCGAATATTTTTCCGCGCGAGGAGTACGAAAGGCGTAAGAATGAGTCGATTCGTCATGCGGCGATGCTTGGACTTGATTTTGTTGATGCCGACTACGACCATGAGAAGTGGCTTTCGGAGGTGCGGGGTCTTGAAAGCGAGCCTGAACGCGGCGAACGCTGTTTGCAATGTTTCAAAATCCGTCTTTCTGTCACTGCCCGTTATGCCGCAGAGCACGGTTTCGGGGTTTTCGCCACAACCCTCGCTACTTCGCGCTGGAAAAGCCTCGAACAGATAACCATAGCAGGCAATTATGCCGCCGCTCTCTATCCCGGTTTGACATTTTGGTCGCAGAACTGGCGCAAAGGCGGCTTGACGGAGCGTCGTAACGAACTCGTCCGCGAATATGCTTTCTATAACCAACAATTTTGTGGCTGTGAATTTTCGGCAAAATCTTTTACAACATAACTCCCTCGAATAGATGAAAACGACTTTAACTGTCTCATTATGTGTGGTTTTCGCAATGTCGCTTTCTGCTAAGTTGCATATCAACGAATTGATGTCGAACAATGTGTCCGCCCTCATGGATGAATCGAAGAACTATAGCATGTGGGTTGAGGTGCGTAATGACAGCGCAATCCAAGAAAATCTGAACAATTATTATTTTTCCGATAAATTGTCGGAGCCGAAAAAATGGCGCACTTCTCATCAAATCGTTCCGGGAGGCGGGTATGCAATAGTATGGTTCGAGCGCGACGAAATAGCGCGACATGCAAGTTTCAAATTAGAGCCGGAAGGCGGGGCGCTTTATCTGTTCGACAAGGCGGGAAGCCTTGTCGATGAGGTTACTTATCCGCAGCAATATCGGAATGTGTCGTACGGGCGGATAGACGACGGCGACGAATGGGCGTTTTTCGTAGAACACAGCGCAGGAACGTCGAACACGGGGAAACAGCAGGCCTCTACGCCTGTGTGCAGCCTTCCGATGGTCTCTAAGTTCGGAGGATTTTATGCCGAGCCGGTAGAAGTGTCGTTTGTCAATATTCCTGACGGTGCGACGGTTCGCTATACTCTTGATGCAAGCGAACCAACCTTGCAATCAACTGTTTACGAAAAAGGGGAAGTGTTGAAATTCACGCAAACGACCGTATTGAGGGCTGTCACTTTTATTGACGGCAAGATACCAAGTCAGGCGCTTACAAACACATATTTTGTCGGTGAGCGCAATTTTACGCTTCCCGTAGTCTCAATAGTAACCGAACAAAAGAACTTGACAGACAGCGCTATAGGAATTTATGTTGAGGGAACGGGCGATGTCGAAAACTGGAATCAGGAATGGGACAGGCCTGCCAATATGGAACTGTACGACACGTGCGGAGCATCATGTTTAAACCAGGAGTTGGATATATCCATCGGCGGCAATTACTCGCGACGTTACGCGCTGAAAACGTTGCATATATCCCCGCGTAAAAAATTCGGCGATAACCGCTTGCGCTACGACTTGTTTGCCGGCAAACCGGGTAAAAAATATAAAGACATACAACTTCGCAACGGGGGGCAGGATTTCGCCAGGGCTATGATGCGTGACGCCATGATGCAAACGCTTATCATAGAGCAAATGGATATTGATTATCAGGCTTATGAGCCGGCGATATGCTTTATCAACGGCAATTATATGGGAATCGCGAATCTGCGTGAACGACACAATAAGGATTATTTTTACACAAATTACGGTTTGGATGAAGACGAATTTGTTTATTATAAACCCGGAGAAACATCTTACGAATACAACAGTATGTTATCTTATTTGAAAGATACATCTACTCCGAACGACAAGATTATCGGATTTCTCGAAACACAAATCGACATCGAAGAATACATGAATTATGTGATGACAGAAATGTATATCAGCAATTGGGATTGGCATTTTAACTACATTATATGGAAAAAGAACGACGGCGGCGTATGGCGTTGGCTTCTGTACGATACCGATCAGGGCTTTTATCTTTATAAGCCTAACTATATTGAGGATTATGTTCAATGTATTTATGATCCTGATTATGAGAAGATAATGCTTCCTATGAGGCGTATAATGGAGAATCCGGAACTAAGGCAAAAATTCCTGAACGGTTTTTGTGTCAGGCTGCATACGACCTTTGCGCCTGAGCGCGTGAATGTTATTATTGATTCGCTTGCCGCCAAAATAAGCGACGAGATAGTCTATCACAAAAAATTATACAATCATGATGCCGATTTCGATAAGGAAATAGCTAAGATGAAGGCTTTTGCATCTGAGCGCCCATATATTACCATGCGGCATTTGAGCGAGCATTTCATGGATTCGGCGGCTTTGCACACCGTTTCCTTGTCGTCTAATATTGAGACTTCCAGTTTTACGTTCAACGGCGAAAACGTGCCCGGCAATAATGCCTCCATACGATATTTTGATGGCAATATGATAAGCGTACAAGCCTCTGATGTGAGCGATTACACTTTCAAGCATTGGGAAATCACCGAGATTCCTTACGAATTGACGTTCATCGACTACGACAGCGAATGGAAGTATTGGGATGTCCCGCTTCTTGCTGATAATGATTGGTATTCAGATAGTTACGACGATAAATCGTGGCAACAAGGCATTTCGCCTTTCCAATACGGCTACGATAATGTCACCAATAAAACGACCCTTATCCGGTATGGTGATGATAAGGAAAATAAAGTCCCGACGGCATATTTTCGTAAGGCATTTACAATAAGCGACTTAGATAAGAAAAGAGATTTCAAGGTCATAGTCGCGGCCGACGATGGCGCCGCTGTTTATGTCAACGGGACGGAAATCGGGCGATGCAATCTGCCGCAGGGTGAACTCACAAACGAAACTTTGGCGAAGAGAAGCCAGTTCACTGCGACCGTCGAATTTCCGGTGCCCTACGATTTGTTGCGCGAAGGGGAGAATCTGATTGCTGCGGAAGTGCATCAGACCAGTCGCAGCAATGGCACTCTCTATTTCCATCTGTCGTTGCGCTGCGAGCAGCAAGCGGGAAGCGAGGAAATACAAATTGTGGAGACGCCGGTTTATAATGAAACGCTATCGAAAAGTATCAGTCTGAGAGCTGTTTACGACAACTCGTCAGGCCTCGAAGCGATAAACGCCGAACCGGCGCCCAAGATTTATCCTAATCCGGTCACGGATGAGATAATCGTCGAAAACTATAGTCAAACGATTGATAATGTGTGTATTTACGATCTTTCGGGACGAACGGTAATACGTTTCGACAAGTCCGGTTCGCCGTTGAAAATTGACGTTTCGACTTTACCCGCAGGCATTTACATCCTCAAAATCGCCGATGTGTCGTATAAGATTGTGAAGAAATAAGGTGAAAAAAATCCACGGACTGCAGATGTGCAATCCGTGGACAAAACTAAATTACAAAGCACACTATCACCAACCCGGATTTTGTGTCAGGTCGGGATTTCTTTCGATTTCCGCTCCGGGAATAGGCCAGAGGTAATCTCTGTCGAGGAACGGATGGGTATAGAGTTGGTCGCCGTAGATGCCGACCGGCGGGTTGGCGGCGATAACTTCCTTGGCGTTGCCCCATCGTTGAAGGTCGTTGAAGCGGTGTCCTTCGCCGGTCATCTCCCATGCGCGTTCTTTCATTATACGCTGGAAAACGGCCTCTTTGGTTGTGGCGGCAAGATAGTCCGGTCCGGAATTGATGCCCGGAAGGTTCACACGCGCGCGTACCTTATTAATTTGCGTTACGGCATTATCAAGCTGTCCGTCTTCGTTGTAAGCCTCAGCCAGCATCAGCAGCACGTCGGCATAGCGGATAATGGGGAACTCGAAAGGCGTATGAGCGCGATCGGAGATTGCTCCGTCGAGGTCGGCTTCGGTTACGAATTTGCGATAGAAATATGTACGCCACGAGCCGTTATTGTTACGCATCGTGCCGAGCGGCGAATCTCCGTTAGGCGCAGCGCTTCCCGTCGTTTCGAGTATGAACAGCATGTCTTTAGGCGCATTGGCGCTCCATCCCAGATAGTGCGAATAAGGCACGATGGCGGTAGCCATCAGGCGCGGATCGCGGTTGGTATATGCCTTCAGTATTTTTGCGGTATCAATGTCGCCAAGCGTGATAGCCGAACCGTTGTAACCTACGCACAGCAAAGCCTTGCGCTCGTCAACCGACATAGCGTTGTAACCCGGGAAAATATCATCCCAGTTGAACGGTCTGCCGTCAGGATATTCGTAGCTGTCGATCAGTTGAGTGCCAGGGACGGTGTTGTTCCAGCAACTGCCGTAAGAATTACGGGTTCCCATGTAGAAGTTCATAGGCATACCGTATGCAGTGCCTACGCCGCTCTTGTTCTGGATGGAAAAAATCATTTCGGGACTTTTATCGCCATTGTACAGCTTGAAGATATGCGCATAATCGGGATCAAGTGCATAACCATAGTTGTTAGAGCGGTTATTGACTATCTCTTCAAAGTTGGTAATAGCGTTTTTCCATTCCTTGTTGTAGAGATAGACCTTTCCGAGCAAGGCATAAGCGGCGCCCTTGGTAGCGCGTCCGTACTCGCTTGCGGCGTAAGAAACAGGCAATGCGTTGATAGCTTCTTTCAGGTCGGCTATGATATAAGCGCGTATCTCGTCGGCCGAGCTGCGGGGCTTCTTGAGGTCGGCATATTCGACGTTCACATTCGTTGTCTCGTCGTAGTAAGGCACGCCGCCGAAGAATTTCAGCAACTCAAAATAAGCCACGGCGCGAAGGAATTTGGCCTCGGCAACGTATTGGTTGATGACGCTTGCATCGACACTCATGCCCGAAACCCTTGTAATCACAATATTAGCGCGTTGTACGCACTCATAAAGTCCTTGCCATTTGCCGCTGACATCGCCGTCGCGTGCGGTATATGTGCCGCGCGGGATACCTGCTATCTGGTCGTAGCCGTAAGCTGTTTCGCCTAATTCGTCCCACATGAAGTGACGGTTATAGACATTTCCGTTGCTGCGGAAAGTGGAATAGATACCCATCATAGCTTGATGCGCATGGTCTTCCGTTTTCCAGAACAGACTTTCACTCAGGGTATCGCCGGGGTAGGTGTCCAAATCGTAACATCCGTTAAGCGAAAACCCCGCAATCAGTAACCATAAATATATTATCGTCTTTTTCATATCTTTGTAAATTAAAATGTTATGTTAATACCTAAAGTTGTAAGCCTAATGTTGGGGTATGTCGTGCTGCTGACCTCCGGGTCAAGTCCGCGGAACTTGGTGAAAGTCAGTGCATTTTCAATACTACCGTAGATGCGGAGCGTCTCTATCTGGATAAGACTCGACAGAGCGCGCGGCAAAGTATAGCCTAACTGAATGTTTTTGATACGGAAGAACGATTTGTCTTCGAGCCAGAAGTCGCTTGAAAGGGTATTACGGGTATCGGCATGTTCGAGCAGACGCGGATAAATGGCGTCGGTGCGACCCGGATACCATCTGCCGTCGGCAATAGTCTTGTTGATTTGGTTACCGTAGGTAACGACGGGACGGAAAACAGCCGCATCCTGTCCCCAGAAAGTCAGCAATCCGCCTACTCCTTGCCCCAGAACAGCAAAGTCAAAACCTTTATAATCAACGCCGAGAGTGATGCCGTAAGTAGTTGTCGGGTTAGTGCCGTTGCCGCGCATAACACGGTCGGCATCGGTAATCCTGCCGTCGGGAATACCGTCGGGCAGACCGTCTTCGCCTATACCGCTGATGTCTTTATATAGGAAGTCGCCGAGTTGCGGACGTCCGTATGAAGCGAATGCGTTAGGATTGGCGTCAACCATCTGCTGAACCAAAGCAAGGTCTGCATCGGTCTGAACTATACGGTCAACGAGATATACATACTGAATGTTAATAGGTTGACCTTCAACTATCAGGTTAGTGCCGCTTATTGACATTTCTTTGCCTTTAAACTTCGTAACCTCGTTCTTTACATAAGTGAAATTACCTCCGATATTGTAGTTCACTTCACCGATTTTGTCGTTCCACTGCAGGTTGATTTCACCGCCTGTGTTGCGCACTTCGGCTGCGTTCTTGCGGGGAAGTCCCGAAGTACCGTGAACCATAGGCGCCGGCAGGTCGATAAGGATGCCTTCCGTGTTCTTGACGAAAGCATCGACAGAGCCGCTGAGTTTCGATTTAAGTATAGAGAAGTCGAAACCGATGTTGCTTACATAAGTTGTTTCCCATGTCAGGGCGGCGTTTGACAGGGTGTTCTGTGCAAAACCTACCTGAACCGTGTTTGCAAGCACATAGTTGTTGGCGTTGTAGAGCGACTGGTAGGAATAGTTACCGTCGTTGTCGCGGCTGCTGCCGAGCGTGTTATTACCCAGAGAGCCGTATGAAGCGCGTATCTTGAGGTTGTTAAGCCAGGCGATGTCTTTCATGAAATCCTCCTCGCTTATACGCCATCCTGCTGAGAATGATGGGAATAGACCCCAACGGGTGCTACCGGGAGCGAACCGCGACGAACCGTCGTAACGCAAGTTGGCTTCGAACAGGTATTTTTCAGCCCAGTTGAGAGCCAGACGGCCGAAATAGGAACGCATTACCCAGTCGGTATAGTTACCGCTGACAGATGCGTCCAATGTAGCAGCGTTCAATTCGGTAAGTTCGGGCGACGTAAGGTCTTGTTTGCTGGCGCTGAACCACTGATAACGATACGATTCCTGGCTTGCGCCCGCCATAGCCTGAATATTCAGTTGGCTGACATTAGTCTCATAACGGACAAGACCGTCAGCCTGGAGGCGATACCATTTTTCGTTGTTATTGCTGATGCTCGTACGCCCTGTTCCTACACGCTGTATAGCGTCGTCGTAGAAGTTCCAGAGGTCGATGAACACCGGCTTCGAATAGTTGTATTTATCCTGAAAATCATAAGTATAAGAACCTTCGATGCTTAATCCTTTCAACGGTTTCAGGATGCCGTAGAAACGAGCTACAACCTTGTTGGTCTGATGCTTCTGCTCGGAATTATTAAGAGAGTAGAGCGGGTTGTTACCTGCCGACTGCGGGTCGTCTTCCGAGTTGTTCATACCGCCGTATCTGCCGTCGGGTGCGCGGAACACCTGCCCCGGAGTAGTAGCGTTGAGGTAGGTGAAGCCGTAGCCGTCGTCGGAGTTGCGGTCGGCGTCGCTACGATAGCCGTATGCGCTGACGCCTGCGGTGAACCATGGCTTAACCTCGGCGTCGATGTTGCTGCGCACGCTGATGCGGTTGAAATTCGACTTTTCCATGATACCGGGGTTGTCCATAATATTGCCCGATACATAGTAACGAACCTTGTCCGTACCGCCGTTGATCGACAGCGTGTGGTTCTGGAGCGTACCGGTACGGAATACATAGTCCTGCCAATCGGTATTGGGATACTTGAGCGGGTTGCTGTTGCCTGCGCTACGCCACTCGTCGATCTTGCCTTGGCTGAACTTGGGCTGCAGGCCGCTGTTAACGTATGCCTCGTTGAATAGCTCCATGTAATCGGCATAGTTCGACACGATGTCCAATTTGTTGGATACTTTTTGACTCGAAAGATAGCCGTTGTAGGTTATTTTCGATGTTCCCGTAGCGCCCTTGCGGGTTGTAATAAGGATAACGCCGTTTGCCGCACGCGAACCGTAAATAGAAGATGAAGCGGCATCTTTCAGGATAGAGATGTTCTCGACGTCCTGAGGGTTAACGTCGTTCATGTTGCCTACCACTCCGTCGATAACGACAAGCGGGTCGGAGTTGTTGAGCGTGCCCTGACCGCGTACGCGAATGGTAGCGCCGTCATAACCGGGCTTGCCGCCGCCGCTTTGTGATACGAACACGCCCGGAGCCATACCTGCAAGAGCCGACGACAATGAAGTTACCGGACGGCTGTCAACCATCTTCTTCATGTCCACCGACGCCACAGCGCCCGTCATGTTGACTTTCTTTTGTGTGCCGTATCCGACGACCACAATTTCCTCCAGCTGAAGGTTGTCTTCCTGGAGGGTGATGTCCAAATTGGCACTACTGCCAATTGCAATTTCCAGCGTCTTATAACCGATGTATGAGACGACAAGCGTCGCACCGGGCTGCACGTTAAGCGAGAATTTCCCGTCCACATCGGTAATGCTACCGTTTGACGTTCCTTTCTCTACTACATTAGCTCCGATAACGGCTTCGCCTGTGGCGTCGGTCACCGTACCGCTGATTCTTCGACTTTGAGCCGACAAAGACACGGAAATGCACAAGAACAAACAAACTAACCATGCTAAATGTGTGTGTGTGTGTGAATTAACACGCATACTTTGCGGCAGTCTTAAGAATGTTCCGAATTTCAAAAATGCTCTAAATTTCTGCATAATAATAAATTAATTTAATTAAAAAAAATATGATTAAATCGCTATGATTTAGATAAATTGGTGGCAAAGATACCATTTTTTTTTTTATCCTACAAAAAAGTCCGTTTTTAACATTTTTCCCTGTTGATTTTAACATTTTCCCTGTTAATATTACTTACTATCTATCTATATAGAAGTAAATCAGAACTTGAAATACTTTTCGCGAATTGGTCGGTCGAGCATTGCCGAAGCGGCATTGTCGTCTTTGAACGTCTCGGTTGCCGGGTCCCATTGTAACTTGACGCCCAGCGTTACCGCTATCAGTCCTAACTGGCACATTGAGATAGTGCGATGGGCTGTTTCGAGCGGCTCGGCCGACGGACGGTTTTCTTTGATTGCGAGCAGGAAATCATCCTTGTCGTTGAGGTCGCTTGCGAAGGATTTTTCGCCTGCGCCGAGAGGCGTATCAAGGATCTCCGGCTTCGAGGCCGTCAGTTTGTCGGGATACTCAATCTCGACCCAACCGTCGGCGCCTTCAAAACGGACGTAGGGACGCTCAATCTTGTAGAACACCTCGACGCCATCGGCAAAGCGGTAGTGTATATCGAAGCGGTTCATAGTGTTCCAAAGCCCCTTGTCGAAGTCGCCGGAACCTTCGATCTCTACCGGACCGGTGTATTCGGTGTTGTTACCCCACTGGACAATGCCCATCAGGTGCGCTCCCCAATTCGAGATCATGCCGTTGCAATAGTCGCTGACGCGCATCCAGCCCGGACGGGTATAGTCCTTGATAGGGTGTACGCGCTTTTCGGTGTAAGGCGCTTCAAAAGCCGGACCGAGCCAGAAATCGTAATCAAAACCTTCGGGCACGGGCATAGTAGGCGTCGAGGGGAAGTGGTCGCCTCCCCACTCCGGCGGCACGGCAAGATATATCGTCTTCACCTTCCCAATACGCCCGTTACGAACCACTTCGACGGCTTTCTGAAATTCCCGGATAGTACGAAACTCGCTGTCGTTGCGGGTAATGACAGCGGATTTTTTTATCGCCTCAACCAAGCGCTGCCCGTGCCTGATGCAGGTCGAGACAGGTTTCTCAAGCGAGACGTGTTTGCCGGCGCGGATGAAGTCTATCGCCATCGGCACGTGCCAGTGGTCGGGCAGCGCCAACATCACCGCATCGACGTCCTTGTCGTGAAGCAACTCCCGATAGTCCGACAGCGCACGGACGCCTTTGTACGACGCCCCGCGCTCTTTTCCGTAATAGTCATTGACTTGCTTCCGTGCATTATCAAGCCTCCACTTATCGACATCGCATACGGCAACAATCTGACCATGAGGTGATTTCAGCAACTGAGGGATATTAGGATTCGCCATCTGCCGCCCAAGGCCGATGCAAGCCACATTTATACGATTGCTCGGAGCGGCTTTTCCCAGAACCGATGCCGGAACTATCGACGGCATCAGGAACCCACCCGCTACTAATGCGGCGCTTCTCTTTATAAATTCTCTGCGTTTTGTCATTTTGTCACTCATTTGTAAAATTATAACTTCCCGATTCAATGTCTATTGTGAATTTTTCATTATCGAGCTTCACATTTTTGACACCGGATACGCCCCCGACATACCTTCCGTTTTGCCACAATATTTTCCCGCTCTCGGTAAGGACAACGGCGTCTTTTGCGGGCAGGATAATCGTTGCGGTAGTGTTTGCGGGCACCGTAGCCTCGTATTTATACCCTTTGCCCTGCTTTTCCCAGCGCGAGACGATTTGTCCGGAGACTGTCCTCAGCCGCGCCTGCGCCATATCAAGGTCGTCGGGCATGTAAGGCTGCAAGTTGATATGCTTGTAGGCATTGGTCGTTCCGTCCCGTGTCGGTGGACGTATGCCGGCCAAATACTGGTAGAAATATTCGGTAATCGTACCGAACATCTGATGGTTGTGCGAGTTAGCCCCATCCCATTGCTCAAGCAAGGTGGTGCAGTTATTGCGAATCCAGTAGCCGAACGACGGATATGTTTCCTGCGTGGCGACCGACCAGGCCAAGTCGTCGTAGCCCGCATCAGAAAGCGTCGGCCACAGATATTTCGTGCCTATTATCCCTGTATTGAGATGGTTACCGCGAGCCTTGATGTCATCGACTATTGTCTTCAGCACTTTTTCGCGGTTATCCGACGGAACCAAGTTACCGACAATGGCAAGCAACTGATATGTCTGAAATACCGAATCAAGCCCGTAAATAGATGTTTCGGGACGTAAAAACGTCGCGTTAAACGCCTCTTTTATCGTGTCGCTCAAGGCTTCATACTGTTTTTTATCGTCCTTATAACCAAGCAATTCGGCGATTTCGGACATGAGCCGCGTGTCGTAGTAATAATAGAATGTGTTTACCACGTCGTGATTGGGGCAGTCGCTCCTGCCGGGCGAGCACCATTCGCCGAGCGAATACCAGTATCCGTCGAAATAGTTGATGATATATGGTTGGTCTGGCTGTTTGTCGGTCTGCGCGAGTTTGTGCAGATATTCGATATAGCGTTTCATCGTCGGGTAGTGCTCCTGCAACATGCGGGTGTCGTTGTAATATTGATACATCCACCATGGAATCAGGATATAAGCGCTTCCCCAGGCTACGCCGCCGCCCATGCCGCCCACGATTATCGGAGAAGTATTCGGGATACGCCCGTTGGGTTCTTGAGAGTCGCGCATGTCGTTGAGCCATTTGGCATAGAAAGGTGACATGTTGAAGTCGTGCATCGACGCTTCGGCAATGACCTGACCGTCGCCATTGTACGCACCTTTCTCACGATGCGGGCAGTCGGTGGGATAGCCCACGAGATTGCTTTTCTGCGACCACAAACCGGCAGAATAAATCTTGTTCAGCAGTTCGTTTGAGGACGTCCATTCGCCGTTAGTTTCGAGGTCGGAGCCTGTGACGCGCCCCTCTACTTCGAGCGAGGCCAAATCGGCTTTATCGCTCGTAACGACTTCGACATAACGGAATCCGGAATAGAAAAAATGCGGTTCCCAGGTCGTCAGTTCGTCGTTTTTCAGGGTATAATCCGTCCAAGTATGCGAGTGATAGCGGAATTTGCCGCTCAGGGTATCACCTTCCTCAAGATTTTTCGGGAAAAGACGGTCGTTCAGTGTCTCGGCTCCCCTTATCCTGACAGTCTGTCCGGCGGTTCCCTTGACCGTTATCCTCCACCATCCGGCGAAGTTTTGACCGAGATCGAACAGGTAAACGCCTTTCGAAGGGTGAGTCCGCGCAATGGGTTTAAGCGTCGCGGTGACTTTTATCGGCAACGCCTGCCATTCGAGCTTTCCGCCCGGCCCGGCAACCACAGCCGCTTCTTTCCATGCCGAATCGTCTAAACCGACGCCTGCCCAACCCGTTATTTCCTTGCGCGCATCATAATCCTCGCCGCCATACATATCATTGAAAGTTACAGGTCCGGCAGTGTATTTCCATCCTTCGCCCGATGTTACCGTGGTTTCGCCGCCGTCCTTGTACTTAATATTAAGTTGCAGTAAAAAACAAGGATTGCCCATCGAACGACTGTCATGCCACGACCAGCGGTCGGGATAACGCCTCATGTTGTACGCTCCGTTCCCAAGCATTACGCCGAAAGCGTTATCGCCCTCTTTCAACAGGTTGCTAACGTCATAGACCGAATACAAAACTGTCTTGCGGTAATCACTGACGGAAGGATTCATGATTTCGTCGCCGACCTTCGCGTCGTTGAGATACAACTCGTAAAATCCTGCAGCGGCAGAATAGATATACGCCTTTTCCACAGCCTTTTCTATCTTGAAAACCTTGCGTAACAACGGGCTTTCGGCGACGATTTCTTCCCGCGTGCTTATCCATTTGGCTTTCCAATCGGATGGCGACAACATACCCGTGTGAAACTCGGCCGTTTCACTAAGCGTCTCCTTGCCGTTTATCACCGAAACGACACGCCAATAATATGTCCGGTCACTTGCTAACGGTTTACCCTCATAAACAATATTAACAGTGTTATCCGTTGTCGAAACGCCCGAATCCCAGCAGTTTCCCCGACAATGTCGCACATCGAACAAATTGTCGCCGACAATTATCCGGTATGATTGCTGATAGACACTCCTTCCGTCCGAAGCAATTATCCATGAGAAACGCGGTTGCGCCGTATTGATACCCTGCGGGTTCACAAGATACTCGCATCTCATATCGGCGATTTTTGCCTCTTGCGTACAACTTTCTAATAAACAAGCAAATACAATTAATTTAATCCAAATTTTCATGATCTTATACGAAAAAAAATTATTTATTTCATTCTATATATATCGCACCATTGCCGAAAGTGAAATTTAAAAATTTAAACCATGGCGCTGCAAATGTACAAATAGTTGTTGAACCGACAAATTATTTTTTACAAAAAAATTTTTCTTATTTATTTGATAAATTAAAAATAAGTTCTAAATTTGTCGCCGTAAATAATAAAAATAAATAGCTATGAGGAGGCAGAAATTTTTAGCATCTATTGCCTTGATGACAATATTGCTCTTGTGTGCTGAATGTAATAAATGTAAGCGTGTTGAGGTGGACATTGAGACCCTTCAATCCGAGTTTTATGAGCCTGGAGCGGTCGAATATCCGGCCTTAGCTCCCGGAGTGTCGTTATATCTCGACCATTCGACCTGTGTAGTCGAAGCCCGTAGAAACTCGGCGGTATTCAATGCTATGAGGCCACAATTAGGGCAGTATTCAGATACATTGGTATTAATTAAAGGTAGGGATTTTGAAACCGTTCCGTTGGATCGCGCAAATAACCAGGTATTTGCGATATTGCAGAATATAAATGAGGACATCCCGTATTCCGATATTTTGAAAGCCGTGAATCAAATTTGCAGTTCCGACCATCAAGCGATTCTGATAACCGACTGTGAGTTTCTCGAACAACGATCGAAAGCCGGCGGAGGCGACTTGTGTCACGACGAAGACCCGTATTTGAGCGAACCTATCAAGCGTTGGTTGCAAAAAGGACATGTCATTTACGTAATTACCGAGCCGTATAAAGAGACCACTCGCGGGAAGACGTATGACAAGAAACGTTTCTACTTCATTTTTACCGATGACAAACTGCAAGCCCCTATAAGCGACAATATGCAAGCCCAATTGGAGCCTTTGGACGGCCAAGGACTGTTTACAATCTTCAAACTTACCAATTCCGACATTCAAGTCCGGCTTCAAGGCGGGTTGATAGCCGAGGAGTTGACATTCAATATGGAAGAAAAACCCGGTTTTGAATACGTTGAGATTGATGATTCCTGGGACGATATTCGCGAATATGTGATGAAATTGGACAAATACGGCGAACCTTTGGAGGAAGAGACGCCTGTCCCGCTGATTAAAAACTTGGTTTTCAACAAGGGGAATAATTATGCCATCGCCGATGTGGAACTTCTTGCTACCAATATCACCGATTTATACGATTACAAAACGGAGATCGCCTCGGCAAGCGAAAGCGATGAAGAGGAAGAAGGCGCATCCGGTTCGGCTCAAACGTCTGTTCCTAAGCCTGTTATCATTCCTGACGGCTTTGTTATAGACAAGGAAGCCTTGAAAAATAACACCCTGAATGTGATGGTCACCGACGGGATTTTCAACCACCTCAACGAATGTGGCAATCTTATCCGGATAGACTTCGTGACAACAAGCGTATCGCTCAATCAATACTCTAAGGAAGTATTTGAATGGCAATCGCTTATACTCAACCAAAAAGCGGTTTGCGTGTCGTTAAGCATCGACAACGCATTGAGAGACGCCGCAGTAGTCCCGACCTCAAGCGAGCGCCGGGTCATACATACGATTTTCCTTAAGACAAGAGAATTTAAATATTAAAAATAGGAGATTAATACAGATGAGAAAGATTGAAAACCTTAAGCAACTTCAGGCGCTCGTAGGCGATACTTACATGTACGCAATCATTATCGGCATTGCCGCAGTCGTCATAGCCTTCATCATTGCGAACCTTATCAAGTATCAGGGGGGCAAGAACAGTTCCGACCATATCACAAGGCGAATATGGTTTATCGTGATCGGAGTTATTACTCCAATCGCATTTTATCTTTACAATTCGCTGTATGTTAGCGAGTTTATCACGAAAGCGCCTTTAAAAGCACAGTTTTATACCTCCAATATTTTTGCAACCTTGGCAGAACTCGGAGTTTATGCAATTATAGGCATTGCTACCATGTTCTTCATGCGTCGCTCGAAATGGGGTAGTATTCTTGGAAATAAAAAATAATATATAAGTATTATGGCAAATATATTCGTGATAGGAATCGGCGGCACAGGAATGCGCTGTATTGAAGCGTTTACTCACTTGTGCGCCATAGGTATGTTCGACAATACCGACGTACATCTGTTGGCCTTGGATACCGACAAGGACAACGGCAATTTTACCCGCCTCAAGAACCTGAAAGAGGCGTATATCAAAACCAAAGGCGTTAATAAAAAGCAGTTTGCGTTGGCAGACACCTTCTTCTCGGCCAATCTGCATTATTATCAGTTCAGCCCCGATTATTCGGAGAAGTCAACGTTCGACGCCATATATAACTACGGCGACACCAAGTACAGCAATCCCGAAAAAGCGGCGATCGCCGATTTGCTGTTTACCGACAATGCTAAGTCCTTCGATTTGAAGCACGGATACAGGGCGCAAACGCATTTGGGCAGTATCCTGATGTATCATTCTATAATAAATGAGATAAAACAGAACGACCGCGGCGACTTGAAACGGTTTATACAGGAATTGATAACCGCCTCAAACTCAGGGAAACCGCGCGTGTTCATCTTGGGTTCGGTGTTCGGCGGGACAGGCGCATCTTCGATTCCGATAATTCCTAAAGCCATAAAAGAGGCGGCGTCATTGATTTCGGACGCTACCGACATCGAACGTAACGCCTACTTCGGAGCGACTTTGCTGACAAGCTATTTCTCTTTCCCCCTGCCGAGCGATAGCGAAAAGGCAAGTCAAAAAGTGATAGCGACATCCGACAAGTTCGCGCTCAACTCACAGGCTGCGATGATGTTCTATGAAGCCGACGGAACCGTCAAGAAAACTTATCAAAAATTCTATATGATGGGAACCGAAGGTATGGAATGGCAGCCGAGCAAGGTGAAAGACAAAACTATCACCGGAGGCGAAAGTCAGGAAAACGATTCGCATTATATCGAACTCCTTGCCGCGTTCGCCGCCTACCACTTCTTTAATTCTCCGGAGCAAGGCACCGACGAGGTCGGCCTCTCCGGTCTCGACGATCTGAAAGCGGAACACAGGGTTGAGTATCTCTACCGCACGTTCAACGAGAATAAGAGAATCGACTTCACGGATTTCGTCGGCAGTGAAAAGAAAGAAGAGTTTGCAAAAAAGATCGGCCTGTTTACGGCCATGAGTTACCTGGCGCTGCTCGACAATTACGCTTTCTTCGACCAGGCGCAGGCGGGCGACCTTAAGAAAGTTAAAATAGAAGGCTACGAAGACATCGATCCCGAAGAAGTGCGCAATCTGAAAAAGTACATGTCGCTCTATCATTTCGGTATCGACAATGGTGCGATAAAAGACGGTTGGCTTCGTCAGGTGCACCGCTCGGCAGGCGGCGGCGACAAGTTCCTGCTCAATCCGGCTGTGTTCGGCAGTAACTCTGTGCGCGAATTTGAAAAGTTCGATTTCAATGAGAAACTTTATCAAAAAGGCTCCGATTTTGAGACGCGGAAATTCAAGACCGGCCTGATTAGCAGCATAATGAATGAGTTCTACGGCAAGTTTATCAAAACGGCCGAGCCTGAAAGCATTTCCAACAAGAATGAGAAATTAATCAAGCGGACATACGACACGCTTTGTCAGTTATATAAATTTTAAACTCAAAAAATCATGGGAAAAGCAAAACTTATAAAAAGTACGGAAGGTACTAAATCCAATCCTGAAGGCAAATGGTATGTCCACGACCAGATAAAGCCCTTTATTCAAGGTATTATTGCCGGTGATTTGGATATCGGACAGGTGTCGAGCACGTTGATTTCGGGCGTCCCCACTCCTTGGGCGCGGGCTAAACTGTTCTGGTTCGCCCTCGACTACCTTCAGCGGCAGGATGCAAATATCACGACCTCCGGCCTGATAGAATTTTATTCCGCTTTGAGGGACGAATGGAAGGGTATAATGGCTTTGATTGCACTGTATCCCGACCGCGTAAGTTTCTCGGAACCGATATACATGGACCCGAAAAGCGATTTGTTTGATATATCGGGGGCGTTCGGACGCATGTTGTTCGAAGATGCCGATATATGGACCGACCAGCATAAAAAACAACGCAACCCCGACGAACTGCCTTGTGTGCAGTTATTAAGGTATAACGGCCAGGTGGTCGGAGGCACATCGCCATTCTCCATCGTTTTTCCGGGCGTCGAATACGGCAACCTGAATTATATAAGTGACATAGGCTGGTATAGAGGCGGTAAATTCGAAGACCCGATGCGCTATCTCGACAAGGATAAGGATAAGATGCAGAAACTTTACCTGTTCATCAAGAATATCAACAATAATTTTGCCGAATACGAGAAAAATATCAACCTATCGCGCACAAAAGGCCAATTGGATTTGTCGGGTTTGAAAACATATTTGCGTCAATGGCAGAAGGATATAGAGCTGAAACAGAGTAATTTACAGGGTAAAGGCACTGTCGCTAAGTATTCGAACTTGGCAATGCCGTACAGCGATTTGCTGGCTTCGTTCCAGAAAGTATATCAGCTAAAGACCGGCGAATTTACTTTCGACAAGCCGGCTGATGCCTCTCTGATTAAGGCCGAGTTGAGCGATTTGCAGAATATTCTCAAAGATGACAAGACTATCGTCGGTTGGTATGAATCGGGCGACCATAAATGCCCGTTGTCGAAAGCCGCTGTTTATTACCTGAAAGTGAACGATGTACGCGATGCCGATAATCCTACAAAATATTTTGCACTGCCTCTGAGCATGGAAGGTATTCAAATGTTTACGCAACGCATCGGCCAGTTGGTATCGCACCAAGACCCCAAATTCGATATAGTAGGTAAAATAAGTACACAGGGAAATCTGATTGTTGATTTGACTGTAGATATTGATAGTCAGCCATATAAATTAAATTCCAAAGAGTATGAGATCGAATGGGTGACGTTGAACAATAAGGTTATAATGTGGCCTGATTTTGTTTCCGACAACTGGGATGCTTATTATCTCTATTCGGAATATCCGCTTAATGTCCAGGGATTGAAGTTCGTGCCGTTCTTCAAACGCGGGCAAGAGCAACGGATTATTTCCGTAGAGCGGGCGCATGGAGAAAAGATATTGAAATCCGTCGTCTATTCCAACAGCTCGGAAGATTTGCAACGTGAAGGAGGTTTGGATATCATCAATTTGGTGTCTTATCCGGCCGGACAGGTGCCGCAGGAGATGCACAAATACGAAGTTATCAAGTCCAATCGCCCCTTCGCAGGCTTGGAAATCCGCATTGAGAACGCCGGAAAGTCGCAAATAGCAGGCTATTTAGTAGTGAAAAATCCTGGTGATGAGACTATGGTCGAACGGAAAATATTGGATCTGACTACCGAAAACCTTACTAAAGACGCCATTGTAGGCATAGATTTCGGCAGTAACAACTCGTGCGTTCATTATACTTTGATATCTTCGGCCAACAGCAACGCTATCCCTATTGAGTTCAAAAATCACCGTTTGGCGTTGGTCGGAATAGATTCGGAATCAGGGACAACCGCCGAAAGGGATGAACTGTTATTCTTCTCGAACGAATCTGCTCCTAACGGCCAGATAAAATCATGGCTTCATGAGCATGACACTCGCTATATCGGCGCACACAGGGACAAAGAAATTTCCGGCGGTGTTGCGGTGAACGAGAAAAATATCCTTGTCAAGCAAATGGACAGGGAAACGATTACCACCCAAGCCGGTATCCTTAATTATAATATGAAATGGCTGTCCGACATTCCCGGATTGGCGAAGAAGACGGCCTATCTGAAAGCCTTGTGGCTATCAATATGCGCCGATTTATATGTCCAGAAGATTCGTCCTAAGGAACTGCGATGGTCATTCCCCGGCTCAATGTCTTCGACCGACCTGAATCAGTACAACGCAATCTACAACGGTCAGTTACCTTCGCTCACGCCGATATTGGACGGAAGCACCAATACAAGGATAAAACCCGACCGTGTCATTGAGCAGACCGAGGCCGAATCCGTATGCAAGTATGCGCTAAGCCGCGATTATGGGCTTAACAACAACCTGTTCTTAGGCATCGACGTCGGTGGTAGTACGAGCGATATTCTTTTGTTAGCCAAAGATATCACGGCCAACAATACCCCACGGATGTACAAACAAAGTTCGGTGCGCATAGCCGCCGGAGTGTTCTTCGACGCGGTAATCAAGTCGGCTACGTTCAGAAAAGCGATATACAACTACCACCAGGGTCAGAATCATATAAAAGTAGAGAATATTCAGGAGATACTCTTGGAAGGACATAAGGCGCCGTTTTATCTGAATAGCGTGTTCGACCAGTTGTCGGACGACGATTTCGCCCTGTTCTATAGCTTCATCGGTCGTGAAGCGCCGTTTGTATATGCCATACCTGCTTATGTGACCGGCCTGCTTATCTTCTATTCCGGGAAACTATGCGCCAAGACGATCAAGGAAAATACCCTCGCTGACGTGCGCGAAGTGCACCTTCTGCCGTTTGGCAAGGGCGGCCGCCTTTTCCACTGGTTGCAGACAATTCCGGGCAGTAACAGCACACGGGAATATTTCGAGGAATGTTTCCGCAAAGGCTTCGGCGAGGGTAGCGAAAACATTAGATTAGTTTATCGCGACGACATAACACGGGACAATAAGTCGGAAGTATCAAAAGGCTTAGCCGTCGATACAGATCTGACTTACAACCGGAATGTCCGCTTCACTTCCGATATTTTTGCGGAGAAGAATATCCGCTATCTGCGTGACGGACAATTTAGTGAATTTGATGAATACGAGGTTGTCGCGGATGAATATTTCGAGGGAATAGAGAAATTTAATTTCCCAGAAAAGCTGGAAAACTTTGAGGCTTTCCTGCGTATCTTTATAGATTTCGTAGGTCATAAAGCCGGACTTGTGCGCGATATTGCAATACTTGTGGATCGGAGCAAAGAGTTGCGAGGGCTTATCGAGTCGTTTATAAACAATGACCCCGAATATAAAAAAGCCCGAAATGCCAAGCAAAATACCGGTCGGTTTGAATATCGTTTCCCGATTTTGATAGCCGAAGGATTGTGCTATTTGGAGAAAATATTAATTCCTGAAATTTTCAAATCTTAACTTGTAATGAGCTATCTGGTATTGCATTTTGACATGGAGTTCATTGTCGGTACGGTGTGTGCCGACAATGGTTCCTCATATCCGATAAACAATGGCAATGAAGATTTGCTATGGCTCTATTTCTTTAATAATCCGCATCAGAACAGGATTTCTTTCGGCAAGGACAACAAGGCGCCTTTCGAAAATAACGAAATAAATTACTATGGCAAATTCTTCAATATAATTGAAAACGAACAGCTTACATTTACTTTGCGGGGTATTCCTCACCCGATGATAGACTTGCTGGACTGTTCGGAATTATTGGAAACGGCCAAAAATGTATATCATGAAAAAACTCATAATATCACGGATAGTATCCCGACTTTGCTGACCTTTTCGATGTCTATTGGCGACAATGCCAAGCAGAAGACGGTTGACTACCTGCGCAAGAAAGGGTTTGAGATAAAATCATACACTATTCCTTTGGCGGAACTGACGTGTTTTCACTCCGAGGTCTCGCTTCCCAACGGCAGTACGGCCGTCTTCCTCGAAGCTACCAACCCGACTTTGCACCTGATGAAAATGCTTGTTTCCGACCAGTATTATTTAGTTGACGGCAGTCCGAGTTCGTTTCGCGGCAAAGGTGTTGACCCCAGAAAACAGGCTTTGGTAAGATATGTGGTCAATGAAGCCAACAAATCGACGGGTATCCTTTCAAACGAAGATGAAATCAATGACGAATGTGAACGATTTATTTCAAAAGCGGATGAATGGCTCAACCGCTTAGATGCTCAAACCCGTAACATGCCGTTGCGAATTTATCCGATAAGTTTTCTGAAAGCGCCGCGAATGATGCGCGAAGCATTTGTGCGCAGCAATAATATTGATGGCGACACGGGCTATTATACACAGGTATTGAAGGATATCTTAGAGGCGTTCATGAACGATAACTCCATTGAAAACACTGCGGAGATATTCCTTTTAGGCGATTGTTTTAATAACGAACGCATCAAGACGAGCCTCGAACAAATAACCGATAGACGGCATATTCACTTTTTCAAGAATAGGGATATTCAGCAAATATTGTCGGTATATCCGAAAATCGACATCAACAGATATTCGTCTGAGGAGGCATTAATAAAGGCGCGTGCCGAGAACGAACAGCTAATACGAGCCCATGAGCGTGAAGCGGAAGAGAGAAAACGGAAAGACGCAGCGAGGGAAGAAAAACGGAAAGAGGAGGAGCGCAAAAACGAAGAAAATCGGAAAATGGCTGAACGACTCTTCGAGATTGCTCTCGAAAAAGAGAAAGAGGGACAGCTACAGGATGCTAAAATCAATGTTGA
This sequence comes from Tannerella sp., assembly GCA_031271805.1. Taxonomy (GTDB): domain Bacteria; phylum Bacteroidota; class Bacteroidia; order Bacteroidales; family Tannerellaceae; genus Tannerella. The sequence goes on along the minus strand of JAISUX010000053.1, from coordinate 28,928 downwards.
AAATGCCTTGATGAGGTATGATAACGAAAAATACAAGAAATTCCTGATTGATCTGGAAGAAAAAATCAAACGGCTCAAGGAGAAAGACGAATCATACAAATCTTTCGTTAATAAGGCTGAAACATTCTTTAAATCAGGAAATTATGATGGCGCACTTGAAGAATATGAAGCCGCATCGGAAATATTTAGCAATGCGACGATATACAAAAAAATCTCTGATCTCAAACGATTGATAAAGAAAAGGGAGGAACAGAAAAAAAGGATCGCCGAGCTTCTTGTCGATGCAAAATTGTCGATGCAGAAGCAAGATATTCGTAAAGCTAAGGCAATCATAGACGAGTTGTTGACAATAGACGATTCCAATGCCGAAGCTAAAGAGATGCTTCCCGGAATCGAACTGCTTATTAAGAAAGAAGAACAGTTGCAACAACAAAAGGCTATCGAAGAACAATGCCTGAAGTTGGTCGGGCAGGCCGACGAACTATACGGAAAAGAACAATGGCAGGAAGCTAAGTTAAAGCTCGAAGAAGCCCTGAAATTATCCCCTAAAAACAAGGATGTGCAAAGCAAAATTCACCAATGCGAAGCGCAAATTAAGGCGCAAGAGGATGCGTTCAACGATTTACTGATGCAAGCCACTGTTTCCGAGAAAAAAGGCCAGTTAAAAGAGGCGCTTGATATTTTAGAAAAAGCGTTGGCGATCCGGCACGATAATTCGGATGTTAAAGGACGGATTAAAAGGATCAAATTCAATATGGATTTTGAGGTAGAGAACGATAATAAACGTGCCGTGACGAAAGAAGTCAAGAATAAAATTGATTTTCAGGCGAATAAGCCAAAAGTAAGTCTTGATGACGATTTTGACTTAAAGAAACCTCGAAAAATCGACGATGATGATTTTGACTTAAAAAAGCCGAAAAAATCATTCCTTGACGATGACGATGATTTTTTGATGCCGAAGAAAAAATAATAAAATCATTATAGATAACTGATTGTTTAATTTTAATATTTTGAATTATGTCGGAAATAACATTGAAACCGAAAGTTACATTAAAAAGAAAGGGTGAAGCAGCGCCTTTCACTTTCAACGAACGGCTGCAAATTGAAATGGTCTGGTCTTCGGATACGGATTTGGACTTGTGTCTTTTCTGGAAAACCAAAGATGGGAAAGAAGGTGGCGTATTCTCAAATGAATACAATCAAAACATGGACGACTTGGGTGCACTCGACAAGTTCCCATTCATCAAACATTCCGGCGATGAAAAAACGCCTCGTCCGGGAGGGGAATCTAACGAGCAAATCAAAGTTAAAAACATTGATGCCTTGAGCGAACTCTATGTGGTAGTTCTTAATTATGACGCAGCTATTGACAATCAAAATGTGACCTTTAATGAACACAGCGGTCGTGTCGAAATTACAACCGATACGGGCGAGAATGTTGTAGTGCCTGTTGATGACTCGAAAGCCGGTCATGTGTATGTTGTTTGCAAAATTGAGAACACCGATGCCGGTAAAAAGGCAATCAACAAAGGTGACGTGTTGTCTTTAGGGCAGGCATTTTCCCAGGTACCCGGGTTCAAATTAATCTGTAATTAGTTTCATCATGGCTGAACTGAAACGCAAAGTTACCCTGAAACGTAAGGATTCGTCAACGGGTGACACGCCTCTGCCGCCGAAGAAATCCAATTGGTGGATATGGTTGGCGCTTGCATTGGTGGTTATTGTTGTCGTATTTTTCTTAATTAGGAATTGTACGTCAAGCGGTTATAAACCCGCGCCGGATGAACCGCCTGTAATTGAACAGGCTGCGCCCGCCGAACAACCGTCTGAGACGGCAGAACCGACCTCGACCGGCGAATCGGAGACGACACCGGACGGCCAAACGCCCGCGCCATCTCAAAGCGAGCAAGCCGGTCAAGGCGCCCAAACGCCAGCGGCTAATCAAGGTGGTCAAGGTGCTCAAGCGCCAGCGGCTAATCAAGCGCCCTCGTCTTCGCAAGGCGCCCAAACGCCGGCTGCAAACCGTCCGAGCGCATCGACTCCGTCTCAACGTTCCGTTGACAATGTGACCGACAAGGCCAAAGAGGTGATTCAAGGACGTTACGGCAACGGCGAAGCGCGCAAACAGGCCCTGGGCAGCGAGTACGGGGAAATACAAAGAAAGGTCAATGAAATATACCGAAAAGGTTATTAGTCAGACCTTTGTGTGAATTGAAAATCGAGGGTATTGTTAGCTTTTGAGAACAATACCCTCTCTATCCGTTTGTGATGGCTGCAATTGTTTTTAAGATCATATTGGGGCTTTTTATCTGGTTGGTTTTGCCCGATTTGATCATCAAGGGCAAGGGCAAAGGAAAGGGCAAGAAAAAGAAAAGTCCGTATCGGAAGTTTGTTAATATCGCTTGCGCAATCTTAGGCATCGTAATCGTTGCGAGTGGTGGTTATGATTTATTGACTATGTTATTATCTTGAAAATGAGTAAGATAAATATATTAGGAGTTTTTGCCGTTTTTCTGATTTTCATCGAATGTCAATTCGGAAGTCAGGATTATTTTTCCGGCAAAGTCATAAAGGTAATTGACGGGGATACATACGACATGGTCGCCGACGATAGCGAAGACACGATCCGTGTCAGGATGGATGGAATTGACGCACCGGAGAGGGGAATGCCCTTCAGCCGTGTGTCAACGAACTATCTTAGCGACTTGTGCTTGGGACAATATATTGAGGTAGAAAAGACCGGTACGGACCAGTACGGCCGCACGCTGGGTTTTACATATTTGAAAGACGGCCGAGAGTTGGGTCGGGAGATGCTCAAGGCAGGCTTGGCATGGCATTTCACGAAATATAATTCCGATCAGGAACTTGCTGATTTGGAGGACGAAGCCAAGCAGGCTAAACGTGGCCTTTGGAGAGATCCCAATCCTGTGCCTCCCTGGGAGAAGCGAGCGCTTAACAGGCAAAATGTCGCCGCAAAAGATGCGTTTGACGAAGACGGCGAAACCTTGGAAGACAAATACAAAAATAACTCCCTGAATACGGGAGATACGCCGTATTTTGAAATATACGGAGGCAATGAACCATGCACACTCGGCGGATGTTCGCAAATCAAGGTGACTACGCCTGACAACTCCGACGTGCTGGTGACGATAAAAAAAGACAACTGGGTAGTCAGGCACGCTTATATTCGGGCGTCAAGCAGTTACACCTTCGAGGTTCCCAACGGGACTTACCAGCCGTTTTTCTATTACGGAAAGGGATGGAATCCGGAGAGGGAGATGAAAGAGACGCCCAAAGGACTTGTTAAAGGCGGTTTCATCGTATATGAAGAATTTGGGAAAGATGACCCGCAGGTATTAAAAAACAACATTCTCGAATATGTGCTGATACTACAAGTGAACGGTAATTTCAGCACAAAAGAGAGCAATATGGAGGAGGCGCTATGAGCACATTAGAGGAATTAAAAACGGCAATACTTGCCGACGGTGTGATTGATGAGGCTAAATTTAAGCAGCTTCGCGAATTTCTGTATGCCGACGGCGGTATAAATAAGGAAAAGGCGGATTTCCTGTTTGAATTGAAAAGTTCGCTACGGTTACGGGACTGCGTGAAAGAATGGGAAACGCTCTTCGTAGATGCTATAACGACTTTTTTGCTGGAAGACGACGAATCGCCAGGCGAAATCGACGAAAAAGAAGCGAAGTGGCTGCGTGCAAAGATACAATACAACGGTAAATTAGAACGTGTCGAGAAGGCTTTGCTTGACAATCTGAGAAAGAAATCAATAAATTTTCCGGACATCCTGAGCTATAAAAGTCAGTATGTCAAGGCTTTCGAGCTGCTGTTGTTCAGCTTGCGCTTTGTTACTTTTTTCGCCGTCTTAGGGTCGATGTTTGCTTCTATAGCGTTGTTTATCAGGAGTTCGCTGCAGGTTTACGAAGGATTAAGATTCTTCGTTGAGAAGTTTCACTCGGGTGACAGCCACGACTTAGAGCATTTGGTGGCCTACTTCGTGTCATCGGTTGACGGCTATTTGTTTGCTACCGTGCTGATTATCTTCAGTATGGGGATTTATGAGCTGTTTATCAGCAAGATGGATCCTGTGAACCGCAAGGTCGATTCTCGACCTAATTGGCTTGTAATAAGCAGTATAGATGATTTAAAATCGTCATTGGGCAAAGTTATTTTGATGATTTTAATCGTTTCTTTCTTCGAACATTCGCTCAATATTCACTATGAAAGCGTTAGTGATTTACTGTTCCTCAGCGTCGGCATTTTGCTGATTTCTGCTGCGTTGTTCCTGACACATATACATCATGGGAAACACGGCGGAAAGAAAAATGAACATTAACTTAAATATTAAAAATATGCAACAGACTCATCATTACACCGGCTTGAACGACATAGAAGTACTCGAAAGTCGGAAATTACACGGCGAGAACGTTTTGACGCCGCCGGAAAAAGACCCTTGGTGGAAGGAATTTCTTGAGAAATTTACCGACCCCATCATCATTATTTTATTGGTAGCCTTAGTGTTATCGGTTATTGTATCATGTTACGAATATTTTTCGGGACATGCCGATTTGAGCGCCTTTTTAGAGCCGCTCGGCATACTGATGGCGGTGCTTTTGGCTACCGTTGTAGGCTTCCTGTTCGAGCAAAGCGCCAATAAGAAATTTGAGGTGCTCAATCAGGTTAACGACGATACTTTGGTGAAGGTAATACGCAACTCTAATGTTTGCGAAATACCTAAAAAAGAGGTAGTTGTAGGTGATATTTTGATTCTTGAGACCGGAGAGGAAATACCTGCCGACGGCGAACTTTTGGAAGCAGTATCGCTGCAAATCAATGAATCGGCTCTCACGGGCGAGCCGGTTTGCAAGAAGACCGTGAACGTGGCCGATTTCGACAAGGACGCGACATATCCGTCGAACCATGCGATGAAAGGCACGACGGTTGTTGACGGCCACGGAATAATGCGAGTTCTGAAAGTCGGCGATGCCTCGGAATACGGCAAAGTATATGAGGGAGCGCAAATCGACGACAGCGTCGAAACGCCTCTGAATCAGCAATTAGACGGACTGGCAGATCTGATTACCAAGGCGAGTTACATCATAGCTATTCTGATAGTTTTCGGTCGCCTGCTCGGATTCACATTGACAAGGATACCGTCGTTCGACTGGATCGGATTCCTGCCATATTTCGCAGGCTCGATCGTCTTAGCCGCAGGCTCGTTTTTATTGACTCGCAAAACGGCGCTTGAGGAAAAAAGCGATTTCCTGAAATATCTTTTCGCGATACTGTTCCTCATCCTGGGCTTTGTGGCCTATTATTTCCTGAGTATCGGCTCAAGCGGGATCAATTGGGAATTATTCAGTTCGTATGCCCTTGAGACAATCATGATTGCCGTAACGGTGATTGTGGTCGCCGTTCCCGAAGGCTTGCCGATGAGTGTCACGTTGAGTTTGGCCTTGAGTATGAAGCGAATGTTGAGCACCAACAACCTTGTGCGCAAGATGCACGCTTGCGAGACGATGGGTGCGGCGACAGTGATTTGCACCGATAAGACCGGCACGCTCACGCAGAATCAGATGAAAGTCTGGAACTTCGACATTGCAGGCGATGACCCGCAATCCCCAAAGGATCAATCCCTCCATGACGCGGTAAAAGACATCATTTACGAGGGTATCTCCGTAAATTCTACCGCCTATCTCGATTATTCCGATCCTAATAAAATCAAGGCTTTGGGCAATCCGACGGAAGGTGCATTATTGCTGTGGTTGCACGAACAGGGAGTGAATTATCTGCTATTGCGCGAAGATGCGGAAATAATCGAGCAACTCACTTTTTCTACCGAGCGCAAATATATGGCGACCATTGTAAACTCGCCTTTGCTCGGCAAAAAAGTTTTGTATCTGAAAGGCGCGCCGGAAATTGTCTTCGGATTGTGCAAAAACAGCCCCGTCTCAAAAGAAGATATTGAAAATCAATTGCTTGATTATCAGAATAAAGCGATGCGAACTTTGGGTTTTGCATATCAAATAATCGAAGACGACAAGGATTATATTAAGGAAGGCAAAGTTGTCGCCGAAAATCTTTCGTTTTTGGGTATCGTTGCCATTTCCGATCCTGTACGCCTCGAAGTTCCCGACGCAGTAAAGAGTTGTTTAAGCGCAGGAATCGACGTAAAAATCGTGACCGGCGATACTCCGGGCACGGCTAAGGAGATTGGTCGCCAGATCGGTTTATGGGAGCGGGACGAGGACGATTCGCATCATTTGACGGGAACAGAATTTGCGGCTATGGACGACGAATCGCTTTTGCAGCGCGTACTGTCGTTGAAAATACTGTCGCGTGCGCGTCCGATGGACAAGCAGCGTTTGGTGCAGTTGCTGCAGCAGAAAGACCAGGTTGTAGCGGTCACGGGCGACGGCACTAACGATGCCCCGGCATTGAATGTAGCGCAAGTCGGCCTCTCGATGGGCGACGGCACAAGCGTTGCCAAGGAAGCCAGCGACATAACTATAATCGATAATTCGTTCAGCAGCATCTCGCGCGCCGTGATGTGGGGACGCTCTCTGTATCAGAATATTCAGCGTTTTATCCTGTTCCAGATGACTATCAACGTCGCCGCCTGCGTCATCGTGTTGATAGGCGCATTTCTGGGCACCGAATCGCCGCTGACCGTCACACAAATGTTATGGGTGAACCTGATTATGGATACTTTCGCGGCTATGGCGCTCGCTTCACTGCCGCCAAGCGAAAAAGTGATGAAAGACAAACCGCGCAAAACAAGCGATTTCATCATCGGCAAACAGATGTGGAAGAGCATCTTGGGCGTGGGAATATTCTTCGTGATACTCCTGTTCGGCCTGATACAGTATTTTAAACATGCCGACATAACGTCATTGAGCGAGTTCAGCATCACCGATTTCGGCAAAAATTTCTTTAATTTCGGGCGCGGCGATGGCTTGTCGCCTTACGAACTGTCACTGTTCTTCACTATTTTTGTGTTGTTACAGTTCTGGAACATGTTCAATGCCAAAGCATTCATGACAGGCAGATCCTCATTCGCCCTTATAGGCAAATGCAGCGGATTCCTCTTAATCGCAGCGGTAATCCTCGTAGGCCAGTGGCTAATCGTCACTATCGGAGGCGAAATGTTCAACGTCGTACCCTTGAAACTCGCGGATTGGGGGATAATCATCGGCGTTTCGTCATTAGTATTGTGGATAGGTGAAATCCTGCGGCTGTTCGCTAAAAAATAAATGTATGAATATTAAGGTTTTATATATTGTTTTGTCCTGCTGGATGATGGCGGCCGGTAGCGTCGCGCAGGGAAGATACACGGCCGACTGGACTTCGATTGATTCGAGGCCTGTGCCGGAATGGTACACCGACGCTAAGTTCGGAATCTTCATACATTGGGGAGTTTACAGCGTGCCGGCCTGGGGGCCTTTGCCGAAAGACGGAGCTAAAGGCATCTACGAATGTTATTCCGAACATTACTGGAATCGCTTGATTAACAAGCATCCGCTATTCGTGAAACATCATAATGAGTTTTATGGCGAAAATGTTAAGTATCAAGACTTTGCGCCTGATTTTAAGTGCGAGATGTTTGAGCCTGATGATTGGGCTAAATTGTTCAAAGATGCCGGTGCGAAATATGTTGTTTTGGTATCGAAGCATCACGACGGCTATGCTTTATGGCCGAGCGAGCATGCTTGGAACTGGAACGCAGTTGACGTCGGGCCGCACCGCGACCTTCTGGGCGACCTGACAACGGCCGTCCGGAAAGCCGGGATACATATCGGCTATTACTATTCGCTGCTCGAATGGTTTCACCCGCTATATAAAACGGATGTGGACAAGTATGTCGAGACGCACATGCTGCCGCAGATGAAGGAACTTGTGACGAAATACAAGCCCGAAATAGTCTGGACGGACGGCGAGTGGGACTATCCTTCGGAACGTCTTCGCAGTGTCGAATTTCTCGCATGGCTGTATAACGAATCTCCTGTAAAAGAGGATGTTGTAGTCAATGACCGATGGGGAAAAGAGACGCGCAGCAAGCACGGGGGCATTTATACGACCGAATATGACCTCGTTCACAGCGACAATGTGCAAGGGACACGTATCAGGCATCCGTGGGAAGAATGTCGTGGCATAGGTTCGTCATTCGGCTACAATCGTAACGAGAACCTCGACGATTACAGCACTTCGGAACAGCTTGTTCATCTGCTTATCGACAAGGTTGCGCTTGGCGGGAATTTACTGCTGAACATCGGGCCTACGGCTGATGGGCGAATCCCGGTAATCATGCAGCAGCGACTAAAGGATATCGGTTCCTGGCTTGCGGTCAACGGCGAAGCGATCTATTCTACCAATCCTTGGGAAACGGCGAACAAAAATCCTGATATCTCGGCGTATTACACGACCAAAGGCAAAGATTTGTATGTGATATTCACGAAATATCCTTCTAAAGCTGTGACAATCAAGAATGTAGAGCGCAAACCGGCGTCGGTCGGGATACTTGGCGCCGATACCAAGGTCTCGTATTCTTACGGCGGGAAAAGCCTGACTATTCAGCCGCCGACGTTGTCGCCAAGTCAGGCGCCGTGTGATTATGCCTGGGTTTTCAAACTTACGGGAGCGCTTTAAAATTCCCGTGTTATTGACAGCGAGAAGACGCTGATTTGGATTTCCGGTGCGGCGGCTATCAAGGCGTCGATGCAGGCCGACGTTGTGGCGCCGGTAGTAATAACGTCATCGACCAAAAGGATATGATGACCGGCAAGCGCTTCGTAGTCGGTTACCTCGAAAATATTTTCGACGTTAATGTGGCGCTCGTAAGTCGTTTTGCGGGTCTGGGATTTGGTGTAAATATTGCGTCGGATTGATGTATTGTCGATTCGGCAGTTGTAAACCGATGCTATTCCGCGGGCAATAAATTCGGACTGGTTGTAGCCGCGTTGCCGCTTCTTTACCGGATGAAGCGGGACGGGTACAATCGTATCGACAGAGGCGTAGAAACCGTCGTTTTTGAGTTCGTTGGCCGCAATGCGTCCGAGATATTCGGCCAGCGACTTGTTGCCGTAGTACTTGAGCGAGTGCACCAAACGTTGGGTGATGCCTTCTTTTTCAAAGAACAGGTAGGATGAGACTTCGTTTATCTGCTGATAACCTGCGAATAAGGCTCTTGTGGGATTGCCTTTGTTGATGTGGTAATTCGTCTTGGGAAGGTCGCAGAGGCAGTGCAGGCAGAAATGCTGTTCGCTTTCGACAAGCGGCTTGCGGCATATCATGCAAAACGAAGGATAAAACATGTTTAGCAGGCTGTTAATCATCTTCTTCATAGTCGATGTCCTTGAGGATTTTTTTTAAAGTCGAAATGATGAGCGACGGCTCATAGCCTCGCGAGGAGGCGAAACGTAAGAGTTTGGCGAAGATATCTCGTCCGTCACGCCCTTTTACGGCGCGTTTTTTGCTGCGTAGCAGCTCTTCGAGGATCGCCATATATTCATCTTCGTTGATAAGGTTGATGGCCTCCGTATATAATTCCGGACTTATATTCCTTATTTTCAGCTCATAAACTATCTTTATCCTTCCCCAATGATTGAAGCGGTATTTGTCGTTGACAAAGCTGCGGGCATAGCGAGCGTCATCCACGAATTTCTCTTCAACAAGGCGTTCGATGATGCGCGTTTCCGCGTCTTCGGGCAGCTCGGCTTCCCGGATTTTCCTGTGCAGGTCAAATACGCAACGCTCGGCCTGCGAACAATAACGCGCTAATGAGTTCAATACTTCGGATTCTGTTTTCATATTTTCGTCGCTTTAATGAATCGTTTTTTGCCGCTCAAGTCGGGAAGGATTTCGGCGTGTGAAAAGCCTTGACCGGCGAGCATTTTAAGTAAATCATCACTGTATAAAGGATTTATTTCCAGATAAATACATCCGTAAGATTCAAGATGACAGGAAGCGAAACGGGCTATTGCACGATAAAAAAGCAGCGGGTCTTCGTCGTCCGCAAAAAGAGCGATATGCGGCTCATAATCAAGCACATTTGCCTTCATTTCCGCTTTTTCGCTTTTGAGGATATAAGGAGGATTGGCGACAATGATATTGAAATTGCCGGATAAAGCCTCCGGACGCTCCGAATCATTCAAGATATCCGCCTTGACAAAAAGCGCTTCCGTGTTGTTGCGAAGGGCGTTGCGTTTAGCTGTTTCAAGCGCATTTTCCGATATGTCGATGGCCGTAACTTCGGCATTATCAATATGTTTGGCCAAAACGACGGCAATGCAACCGCTACCTGTCCCGATGTCAAGTATCTTACGAAAGGCGCCATCTCTCGCGTCGCGTATAATCATATCGACGAGTTCTTCCGTTTCTGGGCGTGGAATCAGCACCGACGAATCCACAAAAAAAGGCAGGCTGTAAAACTCCGTTTCACCCAAAATATACTGTATCGGTTCCATTTTTTTTAGCCTTTCGACAATGGACGCGATAATTTTTTTTTCATTTTCGGGGATTTGCGTATCTTTGCACAAAATTTGCTGCGTAAAGGACATCTTGCAAGCATGCGACAGCACAAGCCTGATAAAACCGCTTATCTCGCCCGGCGGGTAAAGCGTTTTCAAACTGTTTTCGATGTATGTCCTTGTCTGTTGCATATTATAAAAGTTTGTGACAAAGATATGAATAAATTCGGAAACATGGATATTTGCGAAAAATTTATGGCGCGATGTCTTGATATTGCGGCGGGTGGAATCGGCTTCACGGCTCCTAATCCGATGGTCGGAGCGGTGATAGTCGGCAGCGATGGGGCGATTATCGGCGAAGGCTTTCATCGTTGCTTCGGCGAGGCGCATGCCGAAGTCAACGCAATACGCTCGGTTAAAGATGAAAAGATGCTCAAGAACTCGACTATGTACGTCAATCTTGAGCCATGCTCACACTACGGTAAGACGCCTCCCTGCGTCGAGTTGATCATTGCGAAAGCTATTCCCCGTGTCGTTATTGCCTGCCGCGACCCCTTTCCCGAAGTTGCCGGAAGAGGGATAAAGATGCTACATGACGCCGGCATAGATGTCGTTATGGGAGTGATGGAAGATGAGGCGAGGACGTTGAATCGCTATTTTATAACCGCTCATGAGAAACGTCGTCCTTACGTCATACTCAAATGGGCGCAGAGCGAGGATGGTTTCATCGACAATGTCCGTATCGACGACAAGATGCCGCCCGTCATGCTGTCAACGCCCCTGACGCGAATGATGGTGCACAGACTGCGTTCCGAGGTGCAGGCTATCATGGTCGGCACCAACACCGCTATACTCGACAACCCGTCGCTAACCGTGCGCCATTGGCCCGGCAAATCGCCCCTGCGCGTCATAATCGACCGCAACAGACGCATCCCTCAAGACCACAAAATATTCACGGACAAGAACGATACGCTCGTTTTCGGCGACAAATCGGACGATCCGGATAAAATCATGTCCGAACTCTATAAGCGTGATATTCATTCGCTCTTAGTCGAAGGCGGTTCGCAACTTCATCGCTCTTTTATTGAAAAATCGTTATGGGATGAGATAATTGTTGAAACAGCACCGATACGTTTGAAAGAAGGCGTCAAAGCCGCTGATTTCAGGAGTGAAAGTAATGTTCAACTATTTGATAAGCAGACATTTATATATCACACTCAAGAAGATGTAAGAATGTCGATAATCGAAAAATTTCACAATTGCGATAATCAAAAAAATATAGTATAGGAACTAAAATATTATAAATAAATGTGGAATTTTAGGATTAAAACAAAAATTCTTATTACTTTTGCAACCTCGAAAAGTAAAAATAGATGATAAGATACGGATTTTGCGGATTTTTGATAGGCGTATTGCTGTTTTTGATGTCTTCGTGTTTAGGAACCGACAGTACGGACACCGAAGATTGGGCGTTGGCAAACGCGCAAATAGCGTCATTTTCGGTAGCGTGTGATTCCGTGCCGGAATTAGCAAGCGTAATTTTCACCATTGATCAGGTTAACGGCGAGATATTCAACAAAGACTCAATGCCTTACGGTACTATCTTGAAAGAGAAGGTTATATGTACTCTTACTTACGAGGTCGGTGCGCTCGGAGTGCAGATAATGCCTGAAGCCACAGGCGATACCGTAAGCACTACGGATTCCGTCGATTTTACGATGCCGGTGAAGATAGTAGTATATCCATACGACGGCATATCCCAAAAGACTTATGTAGCCCGACTGAATATTCATCAGGTAAATCCCGATTCGATAATTTGGAACAGGTCGTCGGAATTGATTAAAGGCAGGGCTTTTGATGACATTAAAGTTGTTTTGTTTAATGCAAAATATATACTGTATGCCCTTGAAAAAGGCATAATTCGCGTCTATACTTCCGACAATCCCGACGAGGGTGAATGGACGGCGAAATCATTGACCGGCCTTTCGGAAAATATTGATATTTCGCAGATTACGGAGTATGACGGGCTGTTGTATGCTGTTTCCGGTGGCGTTCTGTTCGGTTCGGCAGACGGGCTTGAATGGAAAAAAACGGAAGGTGCGCCACCGATAAAAGCTCTCTTGGGAAGCGTTCCCGAAGGTGCGGCGAACAAAAAAACGCTCTTAGCTGCTATAACGGATGAGGACAGCGAGCAGTTGTATTTTACTGTCTTCGACAAGGAAACAGGATGGACTACGGGCGATAAAGTTCCCGACAATTTCCCGCTTACGGGTTTCGGCGGCGTGAATTACGAGTCGATGTATTATCAGCGGCTTCTCATTGCGGCGGGGCGTGACGCCAAAGGTAATGTTTCCGACAAGTCCTGGTCAACAATAGACGGTCGGCAATGGGTGGCGCTGTCGAACGCCGGAGCGACTTTCTCGCCTCGCGAAGGTGCTTCGGTATTCGGTTACGACAGTTGCCTGTTCCTGTTTGGCGGCACGAATAGCACCGGAGCCGCGTTGAAAGATATTTACAGGTCGAAAGATAATGGAGTGACCTGGTTTAGTGAAGATTATGTTTTCCCTAACGACTTTGCGGCTCGTGGTTTTACCTCGGCCTTTGTTGATAAGGAAAATTACATACTGCTTTTCGGCGGAAAGGTAGGTCGAGATATGAAAGTTTTGAATGAATTGTGGCGAGGACGTATCAACCGGCTCGGCTTTAAGGATGATTAGATGCGGGGAGCGATATAATTTTATCCGTGTTTTTTCGTTATAATGAAATGTCGGAAGGATCCGGCGGTTTAGTATTAGACGAATAAATGAAAAGGTCAACTTTTTTCCATCGGATAAGCGTGATAGTCGTATCGTGCATCGTTTGCTTGACGGCGGGCGCCCAGGAATATCTTTACGAGATAGGCGGGGGTCTTGGCAGCTCATTCTATATGGGCGATGCCAACAAGAATGCGGCTTTCAGGAATATGAACGCAGAAGCGGGAGCGATGTTTCGCTATAATGCCAATTTCCGCATCGCCTTCAAGGGCGACCTCCTCTGGACGCGCCTCACAGGCACTACCGTAGGGCAGGAAAATGTGTATCCCGGCAATGCGGAGGCCACATTCGACCGTCAGGTGATTGACTTCGGCGGACAGGGAGAGTTCAATTTCTTCCCCTTTAGCGACAAATACAAGTTCCTTTATACTAAACGTGTGTCGCCATACATAGCAGGGGGATTTGGGCTAACGGTGTCGCCGGGTGGAGGCGCTACGGTCATCAGTCCTTACCTGACGGCAGGAACGGGTGTGAAGTACAAATTGAAAAATCGTATCAACATCGGAGCCGAATTGAGCGCAAGGAAATCGTTCAGCGATCGACTCGACATCGCAGCGGGGAACGAGCTGTTAAACAGTCCCTACGGAATTAACAGCAGTCCGCTGAAGAACAAGGATTGGTATATAATATTCGCAGTTACGGTTACTTACGACTTCGGTCTGCGCAACTGTAATTGCAATAAAAAAGATATGGATAAAAAGTAAAAAAAACAGGCGTTGAAGAAATGTCGATAGACAAGATTGACAAGAGCAGATTGCCGCAACATGTGGCAATAATTATGGATGGGAACGGTCGTTGGGCTAAGCATCGCGGTACATACCGCAGCGAAGGGCACAGCGAAGGCGTTGTTTCCGTCCGCAAAGTCGTTGAAGCGGCCGTAGCCGTCGGATTGAAATATCTGACTGTTTATACCTTTTCGACGGAAAACTGGAATCGTCCCGAAGAGGAGGTCGATGCCCTTATGTCGCTTATGATAACGGCTATCAAACGCGAAACGCCTGATTTGATGAAAAATAACGTGCGTTTGAAGGCTATAGGAGACCTGATGCGGCTACGCGAAGATGTGCGTAACGCCCTGTCGGACTGTATCAATCAGACGAGCGAAAATACGGGTACAACATTAGTGCTCGCGTTGAGTTATTCCTCGCGATGGGAAATAGCTAACGCCGTGAAGCAGATCATCTACAATGTAGGTCAAGGCAAGATTTCACTTAACAGCATTAATGAGGATACGATTTCGTCGTATCTCACGACACACGGTATTCCTGACCCGGATTTGCTGATACGAACCGGCGGCGAGAAGCGAATCAGCAATTTCCTGCTATGGCAGTTGTCGTACGCCGAATTATATTTCACGGACATTTATTGGCCTGATTTCAGAGAGAACGAGTTTTATGAAGCTATAATGTCGTACCAGCAACGCGAAAGGCGTTACGGTAAGACCAGCGAACAAATAATAAAATCCTAAAGCATGGATAAAAAGACAGCACTGTTACTTACATTTATATTCTTCTGTTTTACAGGCAAGTCGCAAGTAAGCGAAAACTTGCTTCCGACAACCGACTCTGTGACGGACTCGACGAAACGGGTACAAGATACCATCCCCGCAAATGAGATTCCGACGATAGAATATACGTTTTCACAAAAGAAATACAAGATTGACAGTATCAAGGTCACGGGTGCGACCAACTACGAAGATTATGTATTGATAGGCTTTTCGGGGCTGTCGAAAGGCGATGTGGTGTCGATTCCAGGAGATGAGATTACCGAGGCTGTGAACCGTTTTTGGCGGCAAGGACTGTTCTCCGACGTCAAGATCTTGGCTTCGCGTATCTTCGACGGCAAAGTATGGCTCGACATTCAACTCAAACCACGCCCCAGAATCTATGAAATCAATTTCAACGGCGTCAAGAAAAGTGAGCGTACCGACCTCGATGCACGCCTTAACCTGCGTAAGGGCTTTCAAATTACACCCCATGTTATAGACCGCACTAAAACTCTGATTAAGAAGTATTTCGAGGATAAGGGGTTTAAGAACGTAGATATAGACGTGGTCGAAAAACCGGTGCCCGGCAAGGACGGCGAAGTTATCGTGGATGTCAATATCGACAAAAATGAAAAAACGAAGATAGAAAGGATATATTTCAATGGTATAGATAATCTGACGGCTTTCCAATTGCGAAAGGCAATGAAGAAGACCAACGAGAAGTTCAATATGAAAGAGCGTTTCCGTAACAGTTGGTTGGAATTGTTCAGCACTAAGAAATTTACTACCACCGAATACGAGGCCGACAAGAAAAACCTCATCGACAAATACAACGAGTTCGGCTATCGCGATGCGGTGATACTCTCCGACAGCGTTGTTCCTTACGATGCGAAACATGTTTCTATCTACTTGGATATCAGTGAGGGACAGAAATATTACCTCAAGGATATACGGTTTGTGGGCAACACAAAATATTCGTCGGATTATCTCGGCGCGGTGTTGAACATGAAGCCCGGCGAGGTCTATAATCAGAAGAAACTGATGGAGCGAATGATGACCGACGACGATGCGGTGTGGAATGTTTATCAAAACAATGGCTACATGTTTTCGCAGCTCGACCCGGTTGAGGTTGATGTCATGGACGATTCTATTGCCTTGGAGATAAGGATAATAGAGGGTCCGCAGGCCACTATTAACAAAGTGGTGATTAACGGCAACGACCGTCTGTACGAGGATATTATCCGTCGCGAATTACGCACCAAGCCCGGCGATCTGTTCAGTCGTGAGGCGCTGATGCGCTCTCTCCGCGAACTTGCGCAGATGGGACACTTCGACCCCGAAAATATGAAGCCCGACGCCAGCCCGAATCAGGAAAACGGTACCGTCGATATCATCTACAACCTCGCCTCGAAAGCTAACGACCAGGTTGAGTTTTCGCTCGGATGGGGACAGACGGGACTGATAGGAAAATTAGGACTTAAATTCACTAATTTCTCATTGAAAAACCTGATTAATCCAAGCACCTACAAAGGTATCATACCCCAGGGCGAAGGCCAGACGCTCAATATTAGCGGCCAGACCAATGCGCAGTATTACCAGGCTTACAGCATATCTTTCCTCGACCCCTGGTTCGGCGGCAAGCGACCGAACACACTGTCGTTGAGCGCCTATTTCTCGCGTTACACAGGTATCAATTCCAGTTTCTACAGCCAGATGCAGAACGCTTACCTTAACAGCCTGTACAGTAACCCCTACCTGTATAGCGGATATGGCGGATACGGATACGGCAGCTATTACGGGACAGGTAGCAGTTACGGCTACGAGAACTATTACGAGAGCGCCTACGACAAGAGTAAATATATGCAGATACTCGGCTTCTCGGTTGGCTACGGCAAGCGCCTGAACTGGCCGGACGATTATTTTAATTTCATGGCTACTCTCAATTATCAAATGTACATGTTGAGCAACTGGTCGAGCACGTATTACCTCGGAATTTCCGAAAACGGTACTTACAACGATATCAATCTCGAACTCGCCTTGCAGCGCAACTCTATCGACAACCCGCTCTACACGCGCTTCGGCTCGCAGTTTACGCTTACCGGAGCCTTTACGTTGCCATATTCGTTGTGGGACGGCAAGGATTACAAGAATATTACTTCGGAAGCCGAGAAATTCAAGTTTGTGGAGTATTATAAGATTACATTCAAGGCTAAGACCTTTATTCCGCTGCTTCCGCTACCTCAGTACGACGGGCCGCAACGCACTCCGGTGTTGATGTCACGCGTCGAGGTCGGCTGGATCGGTGATTACAACAAGTATAAGAAGTCGCCATTCGGCACCTATTACGTTGGTGGCGACGGCATGACCGGCGGCTACATGTACTATCAGGAAACAGTAGCCCTGCGCGGTTACGAGAACGGTGCAATATCCGGAAACAACCCCTATATGCCCGCGTCGGCGCGTTCGTATTCACGCCTCTCGATGGAACTGCGCTACCCTCTGATTCTTGAACCTTCGAGTACTATATACGGATTAGGCTTTATCGAAGCGGGTAATGCCTGGACAAGTATGTCGGAATTTGATCCATTCAATCTGAAACGTTCCGCAGGTTTCGGCGTTCGCATCTTCCTGCCTATGATCGGCTTGATGGGTATCGACTGGGGCTATGGCTTCGATAAGCCATACGGCTCATCTACACGGGGTGGCGGACAATTCCACTTCATCCTCGGACAAGAATTTTAACAACGAACAATTAAAGATTTTGACTTATGAAACGAGTGATTTTTATTATCGGAATAGTGTTGTCATTGTCGGTGACAACTACGGTTAAAGCGCAAAAATTCGCGCTTATAGATATGGAATATATATTTAAGAATATTCCTCAATATGAGATGACTAACGAGCAACTGAGCCAGTTGTCGGAGAAATGGCAGGCCGAAGTCGAGAAACTTCAGCAGGAAGCCCAGACGATGTACAAGACGTATCAGAGCGAGTTGGTTTTCCTCTCGGCCGAGATGAAGTCGAAGCGCGAAGAGGAAATAGTTAAGAAAGAGCAAGAAGCTCAGGAACTTAAGCGCAAATACTTCGGCGCCGAAGGAGAGTTGTACAAGAAGCGCGAATCGCTTATCAAGCCTATCCAGGACGAGATATACGAAGCTGTCAAGGCGATATCCGAGGATAAAGGTTATCAGGTAGTGGTCGATAGAGCGTCGGCTATGAGCATAATTTTTGCATCCCCGAAAATCGACATCAGTAACGAAGTTTTGTTGAAAATGGGTTATTCTAAGTGATTTTTGCAAAAAAAAGCGCCGTAAAGATTGTTATATTAATTATTTAATGTATCTTTGTGCGGTTTTTTCGACAGACAATTAACAATTAATAAATAAGAAAGAAGATGAAAAAAATTATTGTATCAATTTTATTATTCCTTCCGTTGGGATTGGCGGCACAAGAGGTGAAAATCGCTGTTGTTCAGACGCAAGCGGTGTTTAATATTATGCCCGAAGTATCCGCTATGGAAAGCGAGATGGCGACTATACAGCAGCAATATCAGTCGCAATTCAAGGTCATGCAGGATGAATATACCCGCAAGTATTCGGAGTTATCCGCACAGGGTGATACCTTGAACGAAAATATCCGTATGCTTCGCTTGCAGGAAATACAGGACATTCAGCAACGGCTTGAGAATTTCGCACCTATGGCGCAGGAGCAGATCAAGAAGAAACAGGACGAACTGCTTGCTCCTATTGAATCGAAGATCCAGAAAGCCATCAAAGAAGTGGGCGAGGAAAACGGCTATACCTATATCCTCAATCCCGCTGCTTGCCTCTATACCGGGAACGCGGCGATCGACGCTACCGAAAAGGTAAAGGCGAAATTAGGCTTAAAGTGATAGTTTCATCACGCATTTTATATAGATGCCCGTGCCAGTCATGGGCATTTGTTATTTTGTGATATGAGGGCGAAGTCGATGATAGGGGTTTTCGATTCCGGCTACGGTGGTCTGACGATCTTCGAGAAGATACGTGAACTGTTGCCGGAATACGACTATGTATATCTCGGTGATAATGCCCGCACACCGTACGGTACGCGCTCGTTTGAGATTGTCTATCAATTCACGCGCCAGGCGGTCTTCCGCTTGTTTGACGAAGGTTGTCCCTTAGTTATTTTAGCTTGTAATACGGCTTCCGCGAAAGCGCTGCGCACTATCCAACAGAAGGATTTGCCCGTTTCGGCCGACCCGTCGCGACGGGTGCTCGGGGTTATCCGGCCTACCGTCGAGGCGATCAACGCCTTGAGCAGGACTAAGCATATAGGCATACTGGGGACAACGGGGACAATATCGTCGGGTTCGTACGATATGGAGATAGCGAAGCTGTATCCCGGCATGACGGTCACGGGCGAAGCCTGCCCGATGTGGGTGCCGATAGTCGAAAACGGCGAGTGCGACGGCGATGGGGCGGATTATTTCGTCCGCAAGAATATTGAGCATATTTTTGCCGCCGACCCGCAGATAGATGTTCTTGCGCTGGCCTGCACGCACTATCCGTTGCTCGAAGCGAAGATACGGAAATACCTGCCGCCGGGCGTCGTCCTGTTTTCGCAAGGCGCTTACGTGGCTGCGAGTTTGAAGGATTATCTCAAGCGCCATCCGGAGATGGCCGGTCGGCTTAGTACCGGCGGGGAATGTCGGTTCCTGACTACCGAATCGCCGGAGAAATTCGCCGAAGCGGCTTCGCTGTTCCTGAGCCGGGATATTGATGTCGAACAAATTGTCCTGAGTTGAGCCATGAGATTTGTCACAGTGTTTGTCATAGTCCTATTTGCTGCATGCAACGGTTTCGCGCAGAAGCCGGCTGCCGCGCCGACAAAAAAAGCGGCTACGGAGGAATACAACTGGGATGCGAAAATGAAAAGCATGGGTTTCTATGATGTGTCGTTCTGGGAACCGTCGATACAGTACTATCTTGTTTATGCCACTAAAGATAACTTCACCGGCAAGCCTCTCTACAACTCCAAACTTACTAAGGCCTGGCTTCATCCTAAGGCGGCGATGATGCTTATAAACGCCCAGGATCGTCTGCGAAAAGAGCGTCCCGACCTGTCGCTGCTCGTTTACGATGCCGCCCGTCCCATCGAGGTGCAGAAACGGATCGCCGAATGGGCGAAGGTGACGGGGAATGATTATTACGTAGCCGATCCTTCAAAAGGCGGTGGGTTGCATAATTATGGGCTGGCGGTCGATGTGACTTTGGTAGATAACGACGGTCAGTGGTTGTCTATGGGTACGCCATACGACTTTTTCGGCCCCGAAGCGCATACCGATAACGAGGACGATCTGCTCAAACGACGGCGCATAACACCCGGCGAATTAAAGAATAGAAAGCTTTTGCGCCGCGTGATGGAAGAGGCCGGATTCAGGCATGTTGCCAGCGAGTGGTGGCATTTCAACGCCTGCACACGCGAGGAGGCGGTGGCTAAATATGTTTTGATTAAGCAGTAAGAGTACTTTCAGGGGTAGTCGCCGTAGAGGAGATATTTCAGTCGTATGGTTTTGTAGGTGTCGAGGTCGTCTTGCCAGGTGGCGCGTATCTCGTCTTCGTTCATCCCGCGTACTATCTGGTGGCGTAGCGTATCGGTGCCGGCGAGGCGGTCGAAGTGCTGAGAGTTCTTGAAGAACGACTTTTCATCGCAGCCGGATTTGCGGTAGAAATCTATAAGGTATCGGAGCGTGAGGCCGCCGCGGCAACTGACGGCGCGGAGGTCTATGCCATGGCATAGAGTGTTTTTGTACATCGGATTGGTGTCGAAGCCGACGAGTGACTTAGGCATGAAAGTGAAATCGCCGTATTTGCTGTTGGGATGACCGAGTTGTTGGAAGGGGAATTTGGTGCCCCGGCCGACGCTGATGCTTGTACCCTCGAAAAAGCATAGCGAGGGATAGAGCCGTATGGCCTGGTGGTTGGGAAGGTTAGGCGAGGGCTTGACGGGGAGGATGTAAATCTCGCCGTGACGCCAATTGAGCATCTCGACTACGGTTAGGCGGCAACTGCCGGGGCCTGTTCGTAGCCATCCTTCGCCGTTTATCATCTGCGCCAGCTCGCCAACCGTCAGGCCGTGAAGTAGCGGGATGGGATCGACGCCTACGAACGACACGAAGCCTTCCTTGCGCACTGGCCCGTCGATGAAGTCGTTAGGGTTGGGGCGGTCGAGGACGACGAAGTCCTTGCCCGTTTCGGCTGCGGCTTCCATGGCGTAGTGCAGGGTGCTGATGTAGGTGTAGAAACGGGTGCCGACGTCTTGGATGTCGAAGACGAGTACGTCGATGTCGGCCAGCTGTGACGCCGTGGGCTTCATATTGCGGCCATAAACGGACGTTATCGGGATGCCCGTCCGGCTGTCGATGCCGTCGCGGACAGTAGCGCCGGCGTCGTCCGTCCCGCGGAAACCGTGCTCGGGGGCGAAAATCTTTCGGACATTAAGTTTGCGTTCTATCATGGCGTCTATCAGATGCCGACCGTCGCTCAGCAGCGATGTACTGTTGGCGATGAGGCCGATGCGCTTCGTGCCGACCGCCAGGCATATCTGCTCCATACGATCGGCGCCAAGAACGATATTCTCGTTTTGAGGCTCGTGAATATTCTTCTTTCCCCTGCGAAAATCCTCCGAAGAGGCCTCTGCGGTCATTAATGATAGCAGTATTACTGCAATTATCTTAAACGTATTCATTATAAAATTTGATTTTTCAAGGCGCAAAGATAATAATTTTTTTAAAAAACAACAATTCTTTGGCTCAAAACAAATTGCGTAGAGAAACGTATTTTTGGAAAATAGAAGGAAATATACTATCTTTGTCGGCGATTTTAATTCAAGAAGATGAAGAATATTTTGGTAATCGGCTCTACGGGGCAGATCGGCTCGGAGCTGACGCTTGCGTTGAGGCGAATTTATAAGGGCGGTAACGTTGTTGCCGGATATATTTCGGGTGCGAAGCCTGAGGGTGAACTTGCGGAAACGGGGCCGATGGAAGTGGTGAATATCACTAACGAGCAGCAGATAGCTGAGGCCGTCTCGCGCTACAATGTCGATACGATATATAACCTGGCGGCGCTGCTCTCGGCCGTGGCCGAAGCGAAGCCTTTGCTGGCATGGAATATTGGGATAGGGGGGCTTTTCAATGTCCTTGAGGTCGCCCGTGAGATGCGCTGTGCGGTTTTCACGCCCAGTTCGATAGGCGCATTCGGGCCGGAAGCCCCGAAGGACCGCACGCCTCAGGACACGGTACGTACGCCGCATACGATGTATGGCGTTACGAAGGTCACCGGCGAGCTGCTGAGCGATTATTACTACCGAAAGTACGGCGTCGATACCCGTTCGGTGCGCTTCCCCGGCCTTATTTCCTACGTCGCTCCTCCCGGAGGAGGCACTACGGACTATGCTGTTCACATCTTCTACTCGGCCGTCAAGGGCGAGAAGTTCGTGTGCCCTATCGCTGCAGGCACATACATGGACATGATGTACATGCCCGATGGCGTCCATGCAGCGATTCAAATCATGGAAGCCGACCCCTCAAGGCTTATTCACAGGAACGCATTTAACGTGACGGCGATGAGTTTTGATCCGGAGACAGTAGCCCGTGAGATACGTCGGCATATCCCTACGTTCGAGATGTCGTACAGCATTGACCCACTGCGTCAGGCAATTGCCGATTCGTGGCCTAACTCGCTCGACGATACCTGCGCCCGCCGGGAATGGGACTGGGCGCCGCACTACGACTTAGAGACGATGACGAGCGATATGATAGCAAAGCTGCGTGTGAAGTTGAACAGATAATATTAAGATATGACATTAAGATTATTGATCCTCGCTGTGCTCTGCCTGCTATGCTTCGGCGAAGCTACGGCGCAAAACGATACCCTGCAACAGAAAGCCTCGACGAACGCTGTGAAGGCTACGGATGCCTACCGACATAAGCCGGTGCGCGGCTCGACGTATATAGATCTGATCGAAGCCGAAGCAGCGAACATGTCCTCAAAGACAATCTTTCAGAGTCGCGGAGCCAGATTCATCCTCCCTGCTGTCTTCATCGCCTACGGAGCTTCGGCGCGCTTCAACCAGCTCCCCATCCGGCAGTTTGATTTCGATATCGACCACGAAGTGAAAAAGAAATGGCCGCCGGGGGAATCATCGACGCCGAAAATATTCAACGCCGACCGCTACCTCGAGTTTGTCACTCCCGCGCTCGCTTACGGTCTCGGATTCATCCCCGGCATCCCCGCCGAGCATAACCTCCGCGACCGCACCCTCATCATGGCCACTTCCTACCTCGTGATGGAAGGCATGGTGCTCGGCCTTAAGCAGTACGTTCCCGTTATGCGCCCCAACGACGAGCAGCGCCCCAACAACGAGCGGCGCAACAACTCTTTCCCCTCCGGACACACCGCCTCCGCTATGACCGGCGCACACATCATGTATCACGAATATAAAGATGTCTCACCCTGGATAGGCGTCGGCGGCTACCTCATGGCGACAGCCACCGGAACGTTCCGCATCCTCAACCGCGCCCACTGGCTTAGCGACGTCGTTACCGGCGCCGGTATCGGCCTTCTGAGCGCCGAAATAGGCTACATGATGCTACCTGTCTGGCACTCCCTCTTCGGGATAGACGACTCCGACGCTTCGTTCGTCGCCCTGCCTGCCGTCAGCCCACAAAGCGTCGGCTTTGGAATGGTTTATCAATTTTGAAATATATGAATATGAAGAAATTTTTGATTTGTACAATTGCCGCCATGTTCTGCAGCGGCGCGAAAATGTCGGCTTGCACCGGACTGCTCGTCGGCAAGAAAGCCTCTACGGACGGATCGGTGATGATTTCCTACGCCGCCGATTCGCATAATCTCTACGGCGAAATGTATTTCTGGCCGGCTGCCAAATGGCCGGTAGGTGCGCGGCTCGACATCAGCGAATGGGACACCGGCCGCCCCCTCGGACAGATAGCCCAGGTTGCCGAGACCTACTCGGTCGTAGGCAATATGAACCAGTACCAGCTTGCCATCACCGAAAGCACCTTCGGCGGCCGCCCCGAATTAGTCGATACCACCGGCATAATGGACTACGGCAGCCTAATATACGTCACACTTCAGCGAGCCAAAACCGCCCGCGAAGCAATCAAAGTCATGACCTCGCTCGTCGCCGAATACGGCTATTACAGCGGCGGCGAATCCTTCTCAATAGCCGACAAAAACGAAGCCTGGATAATGGAAATGGTCGGCAAGGGCGTCGGCAACAAAGGCGCTATCTGGGTTGCTATACGCATCCCCGACGACTGTATCGCCGCTCACGCTAACCAGTCGCGCATACAGCAAATCCCTTTTGCCGACCGCGAAAACTGCCTCTACTCGCCCGACGTAGTCACTTTCGCCCGCGAGAAAGGCTATTTCACCGGCGCCGACAAGGATTTCAGTTTCGCCAAAGCTTATTGCCCCTACGATTTCGGAGGCCTGCGAGCCTGCGAAGCGCGCGTTTGGTCATTCTTCCGCAAGTTCAGCGGCGATATGGATAAATACGAAGACTTCATCAAGGGCGACCCGACAAAAGAGCCGATGCCGCTCTATATCAAGCCTAACCGCAAACTCTCGGTGCAGGATGTCCAGGCCTGCATGAGGGATCACTTTGAGGGCACCTCCCTGAGCATGACCGAAGATGTGGGTGCAGGCCCCTACAAAGTGCCCTACCGCTGGCGGCCGATGCACTTTACTGTTGACGGCCAAGAATATATCAACGAACGAGCCATCGCAACCCAGCAGACAGGCTTCGTCATAGTGCCCCAGATGCGCTCATGGCTGCCCGACGAAATCGGAGGGATACTTTGGTTTGGCGCCGACGACGCCGATATGACCGTCTTCACGCCTGTCTATTCGGCTTCGCTCAGTGTGCCCGAATGTTACCGCGTCGGCAACGGCGATATGTACCGTTTTTCATGGACTTCAGCGTTCTGGATTCATAATTGGGTAGCCAACATGGCCTACTCGAAGTACAGCTTCATGATTAAAGACATCCGCAAAATCCAGACCGAACTCGAAAACGGCTACCGGGAGACAATCCCCGCTATCGACGCCGCCGCCAAGTCGCTCTACGACAAAGACCCGCTCGAAGCGCGCCGCTTCCTGACATGGTTCGGCGTCTCGACGGCTCAGGAAGCAACCGAGCGCTGGAAAACGCTCGGCGAGTATTTGCTTGTCAAATATATTGACGGTAATGTCAAAAAAGAAGACGCTAACGGCTTCGTGCGGAATCCTTACGGCATGCCTGTCTCGCCCGATTTTCCGGGTTACGACGAGGAATATTACCGAGGAATCGTTCGCAGCGCCGGCGAAAGGCTGAGGGCAAAATAATAAGGGAATATCACTATTCTAAAAAGTATATGTATGAAGAGGATTTTTTTGTTTTTGGTGTGTAGTCTGGCCTTTGGGGTCAGCGGATATGCACAACAGGGTTTGGCAGGGGAGAAGGGCGTTTCTTCCATAGGCGTTATCGGCGGATATGGAGTCGGTAACAAGTCATTCACGCTCGGTGCGGATTACCGATTCAATGTCTTAGACAAGATTCGCATCGCGCCATCGGTTTTTTATTCGGTTTCGGGCGATTCGGAGGCGAATATCCTGTATGCCAATGCGGATGTACATTATTTGGTGCGCGTGACGCCCGACGTTACGCTTTATCCTTTGGCCGGAGTCGGCGTGTCGATCTGGGACTGGAAGGACGAAGATATTAACACCGGCATTGAAGCAGTTGACGAATTTATTGATGAAGTTATTGGCGACTATATTGAGGAACCGAATAAAACCCGTGTGGGTTTGAATATAGGTTTCGGCGTCGAGAAGCGTATCACTAAAGATTTCATTATCGGCGCCGAGTTCAGGTATAACTTGACCGCCGAAAGGGCTTACGACCAGGCGATGTTCCTTGCTCGTGGCGCCTATTATTTTTGAGCGTAATGGCTAAGACAAGGACAGCATATTTCTGTTCGTCGTGTGGGGCGGAATCGCCGAAATGGGTCGGTAAATGTCCTTCGTGCGGCGAGTGGAACACCTACGTCGAAGAGGTGGTGAAAAAAGATGTCGGAGGCGGGCAACGCGCTATCCCAGGCATCGAACGCGTCGGAGTCAAACCGCAATTGCTTCGTGACGTGACCTCGAAGGAAGAGGCGCGTATCGACATGCACGACGGCGAACTCAACCGCGTGCTTGGGGGCGGGCTTGTCAAAGGCTCGCTTGTGCTTGTCGGGGGTGAGCCGGGCATAGGAAAATCTACGCTTGTGCTCCAAACAGCGCTTAAAATGAGAGGATTGCGGATCTTGTACGTCTCCGGCGAGGAGAGCGCGCAGCAGTTGAAGATGCGGGCAGACCGCCTGTCGGAAGATGCGGCAGGTCTCGACAACTGTTACATACTCTGCGAAACCAACCTCGAACAGATTTTCGTCCAGGCACAGAACATCAAGCCCGACTTGATGATAATTGATTCTATTCAGACCGTATTTACCGAGTTGTCGGATTCGTCGCCGGGAAGCATTAGCCAGGTGCGCGAATGTAGCGTCGCTATCCTGAAATATGCAAAGGAAACAGGCACGCCGGTGCTGATTATCGGCCATATAAACAAGGAAGGCAGTATAGCCGGCCCGAAAGTCTTAGAACATATAGTCGATACGGTGCTCCAGTTCGAGGGCGACCAACACTATATGTACCGTATCCTGCGCAGTATTAAGAATCGCTTCGGAAGCACTTCCGAATTGGGAATTTACGAGATGCGTCAGTCGGGACTGCGCGAAGTCGCCAATCCGTCGGAACTGCTGCTGACCGAGAACCACGACGGCCTGAGCGGGATAGCTATTGCAGTGGCTATCGAAGGGGTGCGGCCGTTTTTGATAGAGACGCAGTCGCTTGTCAGTTCGGCCGTTTACGGTACCCCTCAACGTAGCGCAACAGGCTTTGACATACGGCGCATGAACATGCTTCTGGCTGTCTTGGAGAAGCGTGCGGGATTCAAACTTGCACAAAAGGATGTCTTCCTGAATATCGCCGGCGGCTTGCGTGTCAATGACCCTGCGATGGATCTTTCGGTTATTGCCGCCGTGCTCTCATCGAGCCTTGATATCAGTATTGATCGCAACATCTGCATGACGGGCGAGGTCGGTCTTTCAGGTGAAATACGCCCTGTCAACCGTATCGAGCAGCGTATTCAAGAAGCCGAAAAACTGGGATTCACGCAAATGATCCTGCCGCGGATGAAAGGTATCGATGAGCTGAAGTCAACGATAAAACTTGTAGCCGTCAGGAAAGTCGAAGAGGCGTTTAAGGAGTTATTCGGGTAAACATGATAAAAGAGCTTAACCTGCGATTATTGCCTGAGCAGGCCGCCAATGAACAGGCAATAAAGGCGGTCGTTTGTGAGGTTTTGGGCGAAAGTCCGGAAGCCGTTCTGGCGGTAAGGGTGCTTAAACGGTCGATTGATGCACGCCAGCGGCTTGTTTATTT
The DNA here is from genome assembly GCA_031271805.1 of Tannerella sp. GTDB lineage: Bacteria > Bacteroidota > Bacteroidia > Bacteroidales > Tannerellaceae > Tannerella. The sequence goes on along the minus strand of JAISUX010000053.1, from coordinate 1,615 downwards.
CAATATGACCGTGCGGGTTTTTATCAATGAATTTCCCGAAAAGGAGGAATACGATAAGATAGAATATAAGGATGTTTCCGGAGGGAAGCCGGTGGTTGTTGTAGGCGCTGGTCCCGGAGGTCTGTTTGCCGCCTTGCGATTGATAGAGTTAGGCTGTAAACCGATAGTCGTTGAGCGCGGTAAGAATGTGCATGACAGGAAGAAAGACATCGCCCTGACCACCCGCGAGCAACAGGTAAATCCGGAATCGAACTACTGCTTCGGCGAGGGAGGCGCCGGGGCTTATTCCGACGGCAAACTTTATACCCGTAGCAAGAAGCGTGGCTCGGTTGAGCGAATCCTCAATATCTTTTGTCAGCATGGCGCAAACGTGTCGATACTTTCGGACGCCCATCCGCATATAGGTACGGATAAGTTGCCGCGTGTAATCGAAAATATCCGGAACCAAATCCTTCAATCTGGCGGTGAGGTGCATTTTGAAACTCGTATGACATCTTTAATTATTGATAATGAGATAGTTATAGGAATAAATACAGCCGACGGCAAAACATTTTACGGCCCCGTAATCCTTGCTACCGGACATTCGGCAAGGGATGTTTATCGTTATTTGTATGCTCAAAAGATAGCAATAGAGGCGAAAGGGATAGCGGTCGGAGTTCGCCTTGAGCATCCGCAGACGCTCATCGACCGGATACGCTATCACAACAAAGAGGGTAGGGGAGAGTATCTTCCTGCGGCTGAATATAGTTTCGTTGCGCAGTCGGCGGGTCGTGGCGTCTATTCGTTTTGTATGTGTCCTGGCGGGTTTGTAGTGCCTGCTGCGAGTGCGTCCGAACAAGTCGTTGTCAATGGAATGTCGCCTTCCAACAGGGGATCGCAGTGGGCTAACGCGGGTATCGTCGTTGAGATAAGGGATGAAATAGAGTTGCGTACTCCCCTGTCGATCATGGATTTTCAGGAAGAACTTGAGCGGTTGGCCTGGGTCAACGGCGGTTGCCGGCAGACTGCTCCGGCGCAGCGAATGGTTGATTTCATCAACAGTCGATTATCCGTTGACCTGCCTGCCACGTCTTATACGCCGGGCGTCATTTCTTCGCCGCTGCATTTTTGGATGCCCGATTTTATTACTTCCCGCCTGCGTGAGGGCTTCCGGCAGTTCGACCGTGTGTCGCACGGATTCATGACTAATGAAGCTCTGGCGCTTGGCGTCGAGACGCGAACATCGTCGCCGGTCAGGATATTGAGAGATAGGGCGACGATGCGGCACGTAAGCCTCGAAGGTCTCTATCCCTGCGGCGAAGGGGCGGGATATGCCGGAGGTATCGTCTCAGCAGCTATCGACGGCGAACTTTGCGCCGAGCAAGCAAGTAAGTAAAGTTGTCTGTTTTCGTATCAAAGCGAGGGATTTGTAATATAAAAATCCAAGTTTACATTACAAAAAGCTATCGGCTCCATTTTAAGATTGCTTCACTCGTTAGCAATGACGAAAGCTGACGTTTATCTCAAACGAAACGCTTCCGTAAATTCAATGCGGTTATTGTCCGGGTCGCGGATATTTAGTATCCACCGGTTGCCTTTGCCGATGCTTGGATTCGCGAGTTGATAATTACCCGGC
>JAISUX010000041.1 GCA_031271805.1 Tannerella sp. | reverse complement strand
CTGGAAATATGAGAGCATAAGGCTTTCGACAACCGCAGATAGTGAAGCCTATATGTTTTCCTACACCGACCCCGCCACAGGTTTGTCCGTCAAATGCAAAGTCGTTGCTTATAAGGACTTTCCGGCTGTGGAGTGGGTCTTGACTTTCAAAAACACTTCTACACAAACTACGCCGGTAATTGAGACGGCAAGAGTTGCGGATATGGCATTTTCGACCTCGACAGATAAGGCAGTTCTGCACTATTCGCGGGGTAGTGGCGCCAAACGCAATGATTTTGAGCCTGTTGATAAACCATTGAACAAAGGCGAGAACGTATATATGGCTCCTAACGGCGGACGGTCGTCCGATCGCGACGCTTTCCCGTTTTTCAATATTGAAACGCAGGGTGCGGGTGTGGTGGTAGCCGTGGGATGGACAGGCAATTGGTGTGCCAACGTGGCTCATTTTGCTGACCATAGCATCACGCTTACGGCAGGTATGGAACGAATGAAACTGCCGCTTTATCCCGACGAGGAGATACGCACACCAAGCATAGACCTGTTGTTTTGGAGCGGCGATGACCGCATGACGGGACATAATCGCTTTCGTCGCTTTGTCTTAGCGCATCACTCGCGCATGATAGACGGGAAATTCGCCGAATATCCTATCAGTACGAATTTTGACCACCAAAGTCCGGCGCCGTGCAGCGAGTTTGAGTGCCTGACAGCAGACTGGGCGGTAGCATCTATAGAACAAAAGAGATATTTCAACACCCTGCCGGAAGTGTTCTGGCTCGACGCCGGGTGGTACGAAGGCTGCGGATGGAACAAGGAACGCGGACGCTGGTGGCAAAATGTAGGTAACTGGACTCCCGACCGTGAGCGTTTCCCAAAGGGCTTGCGACCGATAGCCGACGCCGCGCATAATGTTGGCGCTAAATTCATGGTTTGGTTTGAACCTGAACGTGTTATGGCCGGCACACAGTTAGACCGCGAACATCCCGAATGGCTTATCAAACGTGAGAACGACGATAACCGCCTGTTCGACCTCGGCAACAGTGAAGCACGACTGTGGTTAACAGACTATATGTCAGATATTTTCCGCCGCGAAGGGATAGATTATTACCGTCAGGACTTCAATTTTCATCCTTTACCGTTCTGGATTGTAAAAGATTCATCGGAAGGACGCATCGGCATCTCTGAAATACGCTATATAGAAGGACTTTACGCTTACTGGGACAGCCTGCTCATACGTTTCCCGAAGTTGCTTATAGACAACTGCGCCAGTGGCGGCCGGAGGCTTGATATAGAGACCAACAAACGCAGCGCTCCACTATGGCGGACAGATTATAACTACGGCGAACCAAAAGGATATCAATGTCATACTTATGGACTTAACTTCTATCTGCCTATCCACGGAACCGGTCCCCTCAATGTTGATAAGTACAATTTCCGTTCCGGTTTGGCGGGGGCAATGGTAACAAGTTTGAGCGGCAAGCCGATTGCGGATATCCAACATTTAATAAGTGAATACAAGGAACTGCGACCTTATTATTACGGTGATTATTACCCTTTGACGTCAACCGAGAATTATACTTCCGACGATGTCTGGTTAGCATATCAGTTAGACCGTCCGGAACATGGAGACGGTATTATTCTCGCTTTCCGCCGTGATAAAAGTGCGCAGGAAAGCCTTCGCATCAAGTTATCGGGCGTGAAAGAGAACTTGACTTACGAACTCTATGACGCCGACAACGATATACGCATAACAAAGACCGGTCGCGAGCTTTCGCACGACGGTATAGAGCTTAAAATCAAAGAAATGCCCGGCTCTTTGCTGATTAGATATCATATTGAAAATCAATAATTTAAAAATATATTTTATGAAAAAAATGTTTATTATTTTGTTTATCGGCCTGAATCTTGCAGGCTGCGGAAGCCAACAGACGGAATGGACTTCCGAAATCAATGATTTCAAGGCGCTTTCGGCACAGTTTGCCGAGCCTCATCACCAATTCGGCACGGCGCCGCTATGGGTATGGAACACGAAAGTGACGCCGGCGCTCATTGACGCCTCGCTTAAAGACCTCAAAGACAAAGGGTTTGGAGGGGTGTTTATCCATCCGCGACCCGGTATGATTACCGAATACATGTCGGATGACTGGTATGCGCTCTACGAACATTCCATCAAACGCGGCAAGGAACTCGGTATGAACGTCTGGATTTACGACGAAAACTCCTATCCGAGCGGGTTTGCAGGAGGTCATGTGCCGGCGCAGATGTCCGAAAGTTATAATCAGGGGCAAGGCCTTCTACTTCAGAAGGTTACAACCTTCCCCGACACTGTTCCGGCCGACTGGTTTATCGTCCTCAAACGCGAAGGCGACAAAGTGAACGATGTTACTGCCTCGCTAAACTCAGAACTCGGCAAAGATGGTGATTATTACGCATTTAAGAAGGGATTTCACAACCGCTCGCCATGGTATGGAGGCTATTCTTATGTTGATTTGTTGCTGCCGGGTGTGACCGAAAAATTTATCGAAATAACGATGGACGCTTATAAACAGCGATTTAGCTCAGAGTTTGGTAAGACGGTACCAGGATGGTTTACCGATGAGCCAAACATTAATCCTCCCGGTGGAATACGCTGGACGCCCGATCTTTTCGATGTGTTTGAAAAGCAGTGGGGATACTCGCTGAAGGACAATCTGCCGTCGCTGTTCGAGGAGACGGGCGACTGGCAGCGCGTACGACACAACTATTCGCAGACACTGCTTGACCTGTTTATTGAGCGTTGGGCAAAACCATGCTACGAGTATTGCAAGGCTAATAATCTGCAGTTTACGGGACATTATTGGGAGCATGGCTGGCCTGCATTGGCCGACGGCCCCGACAATATGGCAATGTACGCTTGGCATCAGATGCCCGCGATAGACATGCTTTTCAATCAATATAACGACGTTTCGCCACAGGCGCAATTCGGTAATATACGCTCTGTCAAGGAGTTACGCAGCGTCGCCAACCAACTCGGACGTAATCGCACCTTGAGTGAGACCTACGGCGGCGGCGGTTGGGACGAGACCTTCCGTGACTTCAAGCGGCTCGGCGATTGGGAATATGCTCTGGGAGTGAACTTTATGAATCAGCACATAGCCGACCTGAGCATCGCAGGCGCCCGCAAATACGACTATCCGCCTATCTTTTCGGCCGTTTCGCCTTGGTGGACTTATTACCGTTCGCTAAACGTTTATTTTGCCCGTCTTTCGATGGCTTTGTCTTCCGGCGAACAACTGAACGACATCCTGCTAATCGAGCCAACTACCTCAGTATGGCTATATTACGCTTATGGAAACAGCAATCCTCAATACATGAAAATCGGTGAAACTTTCCAGAAATTTGAGACGGCTCTTGAGAAGGCGCAAATAGAATATGACCTTGCCTCGGAGGATATTCTGAAAGACCGCGGCAGTGTCAGCGGCAAGAAACTTGTCGTCGACAAACGCGCTTATTCACAGGTGATTATACCACCGCTGACCGAAAATCTCGACGCCGTGACGTTTGCCCTTTTGCAACAGTTTGCCGCAAAAGGCGGACGTATTACCGCTTATGCGAAACCGGAATATATTGACGGCAGAAAGAATGAAGAACTTTCCGCATTTTTCAATGATGCCGCTAAAGTTACGTATATCGCTCAATCAGAGCCGCTTAACACTCAACAATTTGCTTCCGACAAAATATCTTTTGCCGTCGCTTCGGGCAATGATCTCTATCACCAGCGTCGCGAAATGCGGGACGGGCAATTGCTTTTCCTCGCCAATTCGAGCCTCAAAGACGTCGCTAAAGGCAAATTGCAGATTACAGGCAAAGACGCCATCGAACTTAATGCTTTGACGGGAGAAATATTTGATTATCAAGAAACCGACGCCGGAGACGGACGCATCGAAATCGCTTACGAAATACCACCCGCAGGAAGCCTGTTGCTCTATGTTTTCAATTCCAAACAAAGCGGTTATCCTGTTTATGAAAAGACTGATTATAAGTCTGTTGTAACCGCAATTGCGTCCGACATAAAGCCGATAGATGAGAACATGATGACGATTGACTTTTGCGACCTGACACTCGGCGGCGAAACATTTAAAGATCAGCATCTTTTCAATGCTGCCGACCGCGTTTTCAAGGCGCACGGCTTCAATGACGGCAATCCTTGGAACACGTCCGTACAGTATAAAAACAGCATCGTCAGCCGAGACACATTCAAAACAGGCGGATTTTCAGCCTCTTACAACTTCACTGTCGCCGATGATTTCGACTATTCCGGCATGAGTGCGGTCGTTGAACGCTCATCGCTTTACACGGTGAAAATCAACGGAATAGAAGTAAAAACAGGCGGCAAAACCTGGATTGATCCGGAAATGGACATAATTCCTATCGGCAAGTACGTTAAAAAAGGCGCTAACACGTTGACTATAACCGTTTCTCCATTCCGCATCCTTGCCGAAATCGAACAGGTAATCATCCTCGGTAACTTCCGTGTCGTACCCGCTAAGAAAGGCTTTGAAATAAAGTCTCCGGCACAGTCGTTCGACCTCAGTAGCTGGAAATCACAGGGTTATCCATTCTATGCAAAATCGTTCTCTTACGTTAAGAAATTTAATATCAGCGACTTAGAGGCAAAATATGCCGTAGCGCTCGGAGAATGGAACGGCACAATAGCTGATGTGTTCGTCAACGGCAAATCGGCGGGAATCATCGGCTTTGAGCCTTATCAATTGGATGTCAGCAAGTTATTAAAGCAGGGCGAGAACACGATAGACGTCCGTATTGCAGGCAGCAACCAGAACTTGCTCGGACCGTTCCACAGCAACCGCGCACCCGGCTTCGTGTCTCCATGGGATTTCCGCAATGTAAAAGAGTATCCCGCAGGCGATAAATACCGCCAGTTTGATTACGGATTGACAGGCGATTTTGAATTTAAAACAAACAAATAATTATGAAAAAGATTCTTTATTTATTGCCGCTGATTATGCTGTTTTCATGCAATAAAATTCCGGAAATTGAGCAACGCGACAAAGTGTTTTTGCAGAAACGCAATTTCATTGTTAATGATTTGAATATAAAGGTAAAACCGCGCTTTATTCCGCTTCCGGCTGGCGACATAAGACCGGCTGGCTGGGTACGCGACTGGGCTGAAGCCGCTGCAAACGGCATAACGGGGCATCTTGACGAATGGAATCCCGTATATGGAATGGGATGGAAAGGCGTTGGTTTTGAGGCTGTTGGCGCCGACCCTAAGACAGGCACAGGCTGGCCACTCGAACAATGCTCATACTGGCTTGACGGGGCTGTCAGATTAGCTTATATCCTCAACGACAGCGCTTTAATTAATAAGGTAAACTCCCGCCTTGACCTTGTAATCGACGGCATACTTGAGAACGACAGCAAATCGTTTGTATGGTGGACTGATATAGATTTCAAAAACAGCAACTTCAATAACTGGGCACATTCGCATTTCGGTCGCGTTTTGGTGGCATATTACGAAGCAACCGGAAACCCGCGCATACTCGAAGCGTTGACGAAAGTTTACAGCCGCTTTGAACCACAGCCGATTACACATCATTTCGGCGACTTAGTGAGCGGATGCTGTAATATTGACCCGATGATGCGCGTTTACGAGTTGACGGGAAATCGGGACGTGTTGAATACGATTCTGAAAATTGCGGCCGACAGTCTCACGCAAGATGCTGTCGGTAAGTGGAATAACGGCTCTTTCGACAGCGCTCACGGCGTCATTACTTACGAAAACCTGCGCATCCCAGCCATAATGTATCTCGTTACTAATCAGCAGAATATGCTTGCAGGATCATTGGAATACCTGCGTTGGTTAGACCATAATCATCTGTTACCCTACGACATCATTTCATCCGAAGAGCATGTTGCCGGCATCGGATCGACACGCAACACCGAGACTTGCAACGTCGCCTGTTCGGAATGGACTTACCAACAGATGTTTGAGATCACGGGAGCAGGCAGTTGGGGCGACCGCATCGAAAAAGTGTTTTTCAACGCCGCTCCTGCACCTGTAGCGCGGGACTTTCAAACAATGTCGTATTACCAATCGCCAAACCATATCGAAGGGCTTCTGCCTGAGGATGTTCCGGGGCATCCGGGCAAAGGTGCATACAATTTCAAACCAACGGGTCATACCGTCCTTTGTTGCGTTGGAAATCTCAATCGTGCAATCCCGTTTTTTATCATGCACCAATGGCTGGGGACAACCGACAAAGGGCTTGCTGCCGCTCTGTATGCACCATCCGTATTGCATACGGTTGTCAATGAGGGTATTCCTGTCGAAATACAAACCGAAACAAATTATCCTTTCGAGGAAACTATACGTATGTCGGTAAATCCTTCTAAAAAAGTTAAATTCCCTCTGTATCTGCGTATTCCGTCATGGTGCGACGCTCCGGAAGTGACAGTCAACGGCAAATCAATCAATATCGCCAACACGGATGGCTTCGTGAAAATCGAGCGTCAATGGGCTAAAAATGACCGTATTGAAATCCATTTTCCTATGCACGTAATGATTTCCGAAGGCGTTGAAACGCCCTATCCGCGAATGGATTACTTCGTGAAAGGCAGCGCCGCCGGCAGGCGGCTCGCTACGACAACCGACGTCAACAGTCCTTTCCGCACCGTTGCGTATGGCCCTTTGCTGTTTGCTCTGCCGGTCAAGGATTTGGATGCAAACACCCAGGATCCGTCGGCAAAATGGAAATATGCGCTTGTCACAAAAAACGCGCAGGATGTGCAGATTGAACATACTTCAATGCCGGCTCACTGGTCGTGGCAGATAACCGATGCGCCTGTGCACCTGAAAGTCAAGGCGGTAGAATTTGACTGGCAACCGACAGAGATATTACCGCTCCCGAAAGAGCCTGTCAAAGGCATGTCCGAGACGGAACTAACCCTCATCCCTTACGGATGTACTAAGTTCAGGATCAGCATGTTCCCGATAGCGGCAAACTAACTTTACTCATCTCTCAACGCTTCGGAGGGTTGCAGCGCTGCTGCGCGACGCGCCGGGATAAGGATGGATATTAAGATTACGACAGTCAGAATGATGTATGTTATGCCGTTAGTGATCATGAATCTGAGCCACGTGCGGTCTGGCAAGCAGGGATAATCGTCGGTGCGACCAAGCGTATCGAGTAAGTAGGCTGTAACTATCTGAATTTCAATCAGTATAGCAATAGCTGCGGCGACAGTAAGCAAAAGCAGTCCTTCAATGAAAAAGTGGTTGCGGATGCTGTTGGTGGTGGCGCCCATCGCCTTGCGCAAACCGATTTCTCCGCGTCGGGTATGGATACGGTACCAAAAAGTGCCGAAAACGCACAAAACGATGTTCAATAGCAGGAAAAGCATCAATGCGACGTTCATGCGGACTGTAGTTGTTATACCGAAATTTTTTGCCGTATTATCGCTTATTAAGTCGTAGGATGTCAGGCTTTTAAGATAGAAATTGCCGATACGGAGGCGGTCGGACATCTCTCTATTGAACGTCTCTTTAAACAGGCGCTTGGAAACCGTTGCACGACTGCGGATAGATATGCTCGTGCCGTATTTCCATGTCATAATATCACGTTCCGGCGTCAAGTTCATCGGCGCATAAAACACATTTTGAGGGCGCTGATAATCAAAGCGTTTAACATCATCTATGACACCCACTACTTTGAATTTTCCACCACCCTTTTTGTCTCCGTTAGTCAATGTATGTCCGACAGCCGAGCCGCCGTTCTTCATCAAAGTTTGTTCTACCGAACGGCTTATAACTATGCCCGGCTGCAACCAGTCAAATTCCTGCGTAGATACCGGTGTTTTGCCGCCATTACATGTATGTCGGAAGACGCGAAAATAGTCGGTTTTCGGGTCGAGCGACATGATCTGACCGCCAACTTCGTTAATTGTATCATCATCAAGATAATATCCCTGTCCGTGATAAGTGCCTGTTGCCGGCAGCGAGCCGCTCGAAGATACGCCTACTGCCTCTATATCAGGGTAATCCGAAAGTATGTTAACAAGTCGGAGGAAGTTGTCATACAAGGCCTGCGGCTCGTTTTCCGCCGCACGAAATTCGGGATTATCTTCCGGCAGCAAATCTACGCCTACAACCCAGGCATGACTGAGGTCGCGATAACTCGGAAGATTGCATGTATATGCATAAACAAACAGATAATCAACGATATACCAAGCAAGTCCGAAAACGCATAGTAGCTCGGCGACAACCGAAATGTTAATTCTCTTTTGATTCCAAAGTTGGATAAATATGACTCGTAACATATTATTTATTTGAGATTTAATGATTCAATAATCTGATGACGCGAGGCTTTCCACGCAGGGATAAGCGCCGAAAACAAGTTTAATAAAAAACAAACAGCTAAAGCAAGCAGGAAGACATGAATATTGAAAAGCATTGACGGTGAGATTGTTACCCCCCAACCATCTGTTTGTGAAGGCATCCCATGCGAGCCTATTCCCATAATCCAGTCCTTGCCCGTAAGCACTACAAAGTATGCAAAACAAAGTCCGACAATGCCGCCCAGCAATGTGAAGATGAAGTTTTCAAGCAAAATCTGGTTCATCAGCGAAGAAATTTTCGCTCCGTAAGCGCGTCGTACTCCCATCTCGGACAGCCGTCGTTCCAAACGGGAATCAGCCATACCCGACAGACTTATCGCCGGAACTAACATGAGCGCAAAAAATACTATTCCATATAGCCATAAATAATAGTTAAAGTTCTCATCCTCAAGATTATATCTAAAAAACATTTTCTCCCACTGACGGAGAGGCTGACTGGGAATAATAATAGTCACCTCGTCGGCATATTGAGAGGAGTAACGACGAAACCGGGCGAGAAATTCCTGCTTCACCGGCTCTACTTCGGCTGCCGAGGGCGCAAGGATAATTGCCGTAAACCGTCCCAACGAACCTGTTTTGCTGCCGAAACTGTTCAAATCATTTTTATCTGCGACGGTGTATGGCAGCCATATTTGTGCGTATGACGACGATGTTAGAAACGACACATCGTCAACCACACCGCAGACTTTAAACCGGCGAAAATTCAGGCTCAGCGATTTACCGACAGCGCCCTCGTCGCCGTAAAGCCGATTAGCCAAGGATTTCGAGATGACCGCAACCGTTATGCCCGACTGAAAATCCGCTTCTGTAAAGGGCGCTCCCTCTCCGAACCTAAAATTGAAAACATTCCACCATTCCGGATCCACATATTTAACCGTTACCGGCAACTGCATGCGGCTACCTTCGGGCTGTACATAGTTCTCGTTCGATTCGGGCATCATTTCGGCAGAGACCGTCTCGGCTTTCGTTAGTGTTTTGAAACAGGCTTCAAACATCTGCAACGACATCCTTGACGAGCTGTATCCGCGTCCATCCTTGTTTCTTTCGGCGATATAGCACACCGTCAGCGTCCGGCCTCGGTTTGTTTCGGGATATACGCCCGCTATCTTGATGTAAAACACAACCGAAAGCGTCATTACCAACGTAATAGAAAGCCCTGTGCCGAGGATATAAATCGTACTGAACAGTTTCTCCTGCCGTAAAAGGTTCCACACCTGTTTGAAATATAATAAAATTCTTTGCATAACTAAAATCCTAAATCTAAAATCTCAAATCTCAAATCTCAATTCCGAATCACATTTTCCCCAATCTGTCTCCCGTCGAAGAAGCGGACTGTTCGGTTCGTTTGTTTCGCCTGCTGCTCGTTATGTGTTACCATGACAATTGTGCGGCCGTCTTGGAGGTTCAGTTGATGAAGTATTTCCATCACTTCTGCGCCCATTTTGCTGTCAAGATTGCCTGTAGGCTCGTCGGCGAGGATGATGGCGGGATTGCCGACAATAGCGCGGGCAATGGCGACACGCTGGCACTGTCCGCCGGACAGTTGCGTCGGGAAATGCTTCAAACGGTGCGCCAAACCGACCTTTTCGAGCATCTCGCGGGCTGCCTGACGGCGCTCTTTCGCCGAAGCATTGCGATAAAGCAGCGGAAGTTCCACATTATCAAGCACATTTAGGGAGTTTATAAGATGAAAACTCTGAAATACGAAGCCTAAGTGTGTATTGCGAAACGAGGCCTGTTCGCGGTCGCTCATGCCGTTAACGCTCACGCCGTCAATTTCAACCGTACCGGAGGTCGGAGCATCAAGCAATCCGATGATATTCAGCAAGGTGGACTTGCCGCAACCCGAAGGCCCCATGACCGAAAGAAACTCGCCCTTCCGCACATCAAGATTTACATTCTCAAGCGCCACCGTTTCAATCTCGTCCGTACGATAGACTTTCTCTAAATTCCTTAATTTAATCATAATGTTTGTATTTATTTGATACTTAACTTCATTTTGTCCCTGTAGGCGCTCATGTCCGACACTACCACGTCGTCGCCTTCCGAGAGACCGCTTACCACTTCAACGTAATCGAAACTGCTCTCTCCCAATCGCACTCTTTTTTTAATCAGCCGATTAGCATTGACAACAAACATGTCGTACTCGCCGCGTCCGTTGTAAAACGAGGCATTAGCGATGCGCAGAACGTCGTCTTTAACAGCGTGCAAAACGTAAACATCGGTTTTCAGACCAGACCGCAGGCTGCTGTTAGCGTTGTCGTCCAACTGTACCGTAAAGGAAATCACTCCATTACGCGACAACGGCGTTACGTCGCTCACAATGCCGTCGAAGCGTTCTTTGCCTGTCTTGACCACAACACGACTGCCCGGCGCTATACGGTCGCCATACGAATCGGCAATCTCGCCCTCAATCTTGAAATGCGACAGGTCGGACACTATCGCTACCCTGCTACCCTGTACTATCTGGGCGCCAACTTCGCTGTTTACATACGTTAAAACGGCTTTTCGAGGCGACCGTATGCGGGCATCATCTAATGTGCGGCGCATTTCGGCAATATTCTTACTGAATATATTGAGTTCCAAGTCTTTAATCTCAACATCGGCTTTCAAAAGTTCCTGCTCATTGATATATTTTTGTTCATCCTCAGCAAGTTGCAAACGGCTCACTTCATAACTCAACTCCGACTGGCGCACCCTGTCGGCTGTCCCTGCCCCAAGACTGTCAAGATAACGCTCGTTGCGCAACTCCACTTGCTTACGGCTCAATTCCATCCTGCTGACTTTCAATTTCATCTCCATTTCCGACAGTTTATTGCGATTGTTCACTTTCAACTGTTCGAGTTGCAACTTTTTCATCCGCTCTTCGTCTAAGAGTTTATTTAAGTCATTTTCAGCCGTTTGCAGGTCGAGACGCAAAATCGGCGTCCCAACGTCAACCGAATCGCCTCCGCGAAGATACACTTCCAGAATGCGCGAGTTGATAGGCGAATTGATAATCTCTTCAAAAGCCGGCGCTACTTTGCCGGTGGCGCTGACCGACACCTCCAACATCCCACGCTCAACCTTAGATATAAGCAGGTCTGAGCGCTTAAGTTCCGGACTTAACAGTCTTATTATAAGCCATACGGCAAATATGACGCCTAAGCTCGCGGCGCCGACCTTGAGCCAACGCCTCAATCGTTCTCTCTGCTTTACTTCTTTTGAAATTGCTCTATCCATCGTTTTCGAGTTTTGTATGTATCATTACAAAACCCGTGCCGAAAAGATAATTGCTTTATAATAAGAATATTACGAAACAACGATTGTCCGTTTTCGGACATAGTGTTCGAAATCGGACATTTTCTCCGATTATAAAGTATTTATAAACAGCTATTTATATATATGGCATGGGTTTTGTTTTGTTATTATGTAAAACAGAATTTTATGAGAAAGAGAATTTTGTATATTGGGATTGCTTCGTACCTCGCAATGACGACACAAACGGAGAGTCTCGCGATGACCGGTGATATTACTACGGGACAAACGCAAGGACATTCCCGGCAGATGACGTTGGAGGAGGCCATACGGCTGGCGCAGATAAATTCGGTAGATGCGGCTGTGGCAGTCAACGAGTTACGGACAGCCTACTGGCAATACCGGACACATCTCGCCGACCAATTGCCCGAAATAGGCTTTACGGGCACATTACCGTCGTACAGCAACAGTTACAGCAAGTACCAGCAGTCAAGCGGCGCTTATACATACGTGCAGGACAACTGGTTGGGGATGAACGCAGAAATATCTGTTAATCAGAATATTGCACTGACAGGCGGCAAAATATCGCTCAACACTTCGCTTGATTTCACACGTCAGTTGGGCGAGGGTGCGTACAATGAGTACATGAGTATCCCGTTTGGAGTTACGCTCACGCAGCCGCTTTTCGGCGTTAACCACCACAAATGGCAACGTCGCATCGAACCTTTACGTTATCGGGAAGCAAAAGCTGCTTATACGGAACAGGTTGAAGAAGTGACTTTGGCGGCTATCGGTTATTTTTTTAATCTCGTGCTGGCACGCGAAAATCATGCAATAGCCGTTCAAAACATGCAGAACGCCGACAAACTATACGAGATAGCCCTCGCTAAGCGCTCTATCGGGTATATTTCGGAAAGCGAATTGATGCAGTTGGAACTTACGGCGTTGCAAGCTAAAGGCATTGTTACTGAGGCTATTTCAAATGTCAATGCCCAGATGTTCCGTCTCTGCACTTTCCTTGGATTGGCTGAAAATGACACTATTACGCCCATAACTCCGGCTCAGGCGCCTTCTTTAAGGATGCAATACGACGATGTGCTGCATAAAGCGTTAGAAAACAACGCTTTCGCTAAAAGCATCATGCGCAAACAACTCGAAGCCGATTATGCGGTTGCTTCGGCAAAAGGTAATCAGCGGAATATCAACATGTTTGCTTCGGTAGGTTATACAGGGAAAGACCGTTTCTTGAACGAAGCATACCGCCATTTACAAGCTAATCAGATAGTTGAGGTTGGTGTCAGCCTGCCGATCTTAGACTGGGGCAGGCGTCGCGGGCAGGTCAAGGTAGCCGAATCGAACCGCGACCTCATCGAATCACGCAACCGCCAAGACCGCATGACCTTCAACCAGAACATCTTCCTCTTAGTAGAAAATTTCAACAATCAAGCCGGTCAGTTAGAAATTGCCAAGCAGGCGGATATTATCGCCGAAAAACGCTATAACACTGCTGTTGAGACATTTATGATAGGAAAAATCAGCGTTCTTGACTTGAACGACGCCCGTCGCTCGAAAGATGAAAGTCGCCTCAAACACATCGAAGAGCTTTATCTCTACTGGAATTATTTCTATAACATCCGCAGCGTAACACTCTGGGATTTCCTTGCGGATACAAGCCTTGAAAATGATTTTGAAGAAGTGATAAAGAAATAAAACGTCACCATTGTATCCTGAATCGCGTCCAACCGTCGTGTCCGGTGCGGAGAGAAAAGGTACAATTGTGTTTTTGCAGAACTTCGCGCGTGAAAATCAATCCTAACCCCTGACCATCGGGTTTGGTCGAAAAAAATGGGGTAAAAAGTTTGCTTTCTGTCTCTTGGGCAATGCCTTTACCATTGTCGGCAATTTCGAGTGCAACAGGCTCGGAGAATGTACTGATGCCGATTTCTCCGCCGCTTTCTATTGCTTCAACTGCATTTTTGACGATATTGACCGCTGCTTGCTCGAAAAGCCTTGCGTCTATCGGCACAACTATCTCCGAATCGCTCAAATTCAAGACAATACGTATATTATTATCACGGCATATTGGTTCCATAAAACGTGCACAGCCGGCGGCAAGTTCGTTTAGATTGCAAGGCGCGATTTGCGGTTCCGGTATGCGCACCACATCGGCATAGCCGGTGATAAAGCGATTCATGCCATAGCAACGCTCGATAGTTACTTTCAGCGCTTCTTGTAAGTCGGTCGTCTCATCAAACGACTGACGGACAGCATCTAAGGTAGCTATAACGCCGGCTGTCGTGTTGTTCACCTCATGGGAAATCATGCGGATAACTTGTTCGTAGGCTTTCTTTTCTGCCTTAAATACCTCTTCCGTAAGCATTTCTATCAGGTAAAATGAATGAGGATGCCCGCGGTCAACAAAGCGCGAATGGGTGCATTTATAAACCGTAGCATCACTAAGACGGATAATTTCGGATTGATATGACTTCATACGTAACAAGCATGATATCAATATGTTATCTATCTCATGGAGTTTTTTTCCTATCAAATCATTCGCAGAGAAAGTCGATAGAAAGGACAGCACGGCGGGATTAACCGAAAAAATCCGCTCGTCAAAACCGAGAATTATGACGCCAAGCGGCGAGGCTTCGATTAACAGGTCAAGAAAATGGTTTGTTTCACGTACTTGTATTCGTTCTTCTTTCAGCTGTTCCATCATGCGATTGAATATAAGCACAATACGATCGGCTTCAGGCTGACCTACAAGCCGCAGACGTGAACCGAAATCCTGTTCGCGCAGTAAATCCATACCGTCGCCGATGATTTGCATGGGTTTGATTACACGACGATGAAAAAACAACATATATGCTATTGCGCCTATTGTCAGCGTTTCAACCGACCAAAACAGGACAAAATGCCCGGCGAGAAACGCCATGACCGCTATCGAAACCAGCGCAACAATCAACACAAAACTCAAAATACGAAACAATACATTTATTTTCATATAGTTATGATGATTTTTATTTTCCGCATCAAGTCGATGAGAGCAAAAATAGAACAAGGTGCAGAATATTTCTGTTTACCGAGGTCATATTTTGCACCGCAAAAGTAACTATTTTTCCTAAAACATCCAAAATGCGCTGATTTTTATGTATTTTTGCGCTGTAATATTTTCTAAAAAGACAAAAATATGACGCAACTCAATAGAAATGAGGCATATAAGACATTACTGCCTCAGATTGAAACGCTAATAGGCAAGGAGACAGATTTGACGGCCAACCTCGCCAACGTTACAGCCGCTATCAAACAGACTTTTGGCTTTTTCTGGGTCGGCTTCTATCTTGTCAAAGGCGATGAATTAGTGCTTGGACCGTTTCAGGGGACAGTGGCATGTACGCGTATCAAGTACGGACGCGGCGTTTGCGGCACATCTTGGAAAGAAAGCCGGACAATCATCGTGCCGGATGTCCATCTCTTCGACGGACATATTGCTTGCAGTTCTTTATCGCAATCAGAGATAGTAATCCCTGTATATCAGGGAGATAATGTAATTGGCGTCTTGGATATTGACAGTGACAGGCTTGCCGATTTTGACGAAACAGATGAACGTTGGCTTGAAGAAATTTGTAAATTGCTGTCAAACAGACTGATGGGTAGCGACATATCAAGAAATTAATCAGCACAGCCCCCGTTCCTGCGCCATGCGTATGAGGGCGACGGTGTTGTGGGCATTGAACTTGTAGAGGAGGTTTTTGCGGTAAGTGCGGATGGTTTCGTAGCCGAGGTTCATCTTTTCGGCTATCTCGGCGCTGGTGTTGCCGTCAACAAGATGTCGCAGCAGGGTGTATTCGGTGCGAGTCAGAGAGAAGTGCGCAGGGTCGGTCTTGCGCATCAGCAGGTCAACTTCCTCACTCAGAAAGCGTTTGCCGTCGGCGACCGTCTTGATGCCTTCAAGAATCTCTTCCGAATCGGCGGTTTTCAGGATATAGCCCGAAGCGCCGTTGTTGAGGACATGCGAGATAATCGTATATTCGGCGTAGGTCGTTACCATCAGGATATTGACGGATGGGTAGCGCGCCTTGATTTGGGGGCACAATTCCATGCCGTTGCCGTCGGGTAAGCCTACGTCAAGCAGTAGCACATCGGGCGTATCACGTATGAGCATCTCCCAGCCCTGTGCTGCCGTGTGTGCCATCCCTGTTACCGTTGCGATGCCCGATTCGTCTATTATCTTGCGGAACCCATCTGCCACAACTCTGTGGTCATCAATTATTTGTACTTTAATCATAATTCGATTATTAAAAATTTCCGGTTACAAAGGTAAGGTAATTTTTCGATTTTTTATACCCCCATTTGAGGGTATTTTGCCGTCGAAACTCAAAAACCCTCAAATGGGGATTGCGGGGGGGGGTTGCGCCTCTCTACTTTTGCATCGTCAAAACGACAAGTTATTTCCATTTTATATTATTAAATTTAAAACTTTCAAACGATGAAGACGATTTTTAATTTTTTGGTTTTATTGGCAACTGTAGGTTGCATGACGAGTTGTGAAAAGGACGATGACAAGGCGGACGCCCGCGACGCTTACATCGGCGCCTACAGAGTGACGGAACAGTGCGTTTACCCCGACGGTACTATCGCGCAGGATTCTTACAACATCACGATTGTAAAGTCATCGGTCAACGACATGGATGTGGTTAT
>JAISUX010000017.1 GCA_031271805.1 Tannerella sp. | reverse complement strand
TTATGAAAAATTTCTTTGTCACAGTTTTAGTAATATTTAGTTTGACCGCTACTGCTGTCAATCCGGACGGCAGTGCGGTTAAGAAAATCAAAGATGTGCTGATTTACAGCGATTCTATGTTCTATTCGTCGTTTCCGTCGGTAGTCAAACTGAAGAACGGCGAGTTGCTTGTTGCATTCCGTCGGGCGCCTAATCGCTTGAATATAGGCTACAAAAGTTATTCGCATACCGACGCAAACAGTTACCTCGTGGCTGTGCGCTCTAAGGACGGCGAACACTGGTCTGCCGAGCCGGAACTGATTTACGCTCACGCCTTTGGAGGCTCTCAAGACCCTTGTCTGCTGCAACTGCGCGACGGTACGCTACTCTGTACAAGTTACGGTTGGATGTATCTCGCCGAAGATGCTACTAAAAACCAGCAAAAACCTGTTTATAAAGCCGGCGAGTATGCGTTTCTGGGCGGCTATATCGTGCGCTCCGAAGATCAAGGCAAGACATGGAAAGGCCCTTACTACCCTACCCCGCTTAAGCAAGCTTATTATCACACCCCGCACGGCAATCCCCTGCCTTCATACAACCGCGGCGCTCTGTACGAGGGCAAAAGCGGTCGCATCTATTGGGCGGTCGCCATTGCTTCGGCGGACAACAAAACGACGGTGCATCTGTTAGTGTCTGACGATAAAGGAATTACATGGAAGCAAGAGGGACTTGTCGCTTCCGACGAAAAAGCCTCGTTCAACGAAACATCTGTGTATGAGACGCCTGCCGGCGACATAGTGGCTTTTCTGCGCACTGCGAGCATGGACGACCAGGCGTGCATAGCCCGCTCTACCGATGGCGGCAAGACGTTCAAATGGCAGTCGATGGGCTTTCAGGGGCATCCGCTCAATGCACTGCAACTGCCCGACAAGCGCGTGTTGCTGACTTACGGCTATCGACATGAGCCTTTCGGGATAAGATGCAGAATCCTGAATGCCGAATGTACCGATTTCGCTACGGCAGAGGAGTTTGTCCTCCGCGATGACGGCGGTAATGGCGATATAGGTTACACATGGCCTGTTCTCCTTGATAAAAACAGGGTTCTGGTAACTTATTACTTCAATATGGCCAATGGCATTAGATATATCGCCGGCACGATTATTGAAATTTAAAAAACTCCATCAATAGAGAATCCGGATAATATAAAAGCCTCAATACAAAAGTACTAAGGCTTTTAAATGTGTAGAGCGGAAGACGGGACTCAAACCCGCGACCCTCAGCTTGGAAGGCTAATGCTCTATCAACTGAGCTACTTCCGCGGAACATTATTTTAGATTTTAGATTTAAATCATAAATCACAAATCTTAAATCACAAATCACAAATCAAGGGGTGGGCAGTGATGGATTCGAACCACCGTAGGCGTAAGCCAGCAGATTTACAGTCTGCCCCATTTGGCCACTCTGGTAACTACCCTTTTTTCTTTGTAAGGCGCTGCAAAGATACGAACTATTTTTTTAACTTGCAAATAAAATCGAACATTTTTATTGCAGTTATTGCCGCTTCGTCGCCTTTATTGCCGAATCGTCCTCCGGCTCGTTCTTCGGCTTGGCGCATGTTGTCGGTCGTTAAAAGCCCGAATATCACGGGTATATCTTGCATACAGTTCAGTTGCGTAACGCCTTCGGTGACGCCTTTACAGACGTAATCAAAATGAGGCGTATCGCCGCGAACAACACAACCTAAAACGATAACAACATCTACATCGCCGTATTTTGCAACCTGCTGCGCCCCGAATGTCAACTCGAAACTACCCGGTACGCGATAGATATGGATGTTTTCCGTCAATGCACCGTGGCGTTCAAGCGTATCACAAGCGCCTTCGAACAATTTTTCGGTGATCGCATTATTCCATTCCGACACGACAATGCCGAAACGTATCTTCGACGCATCGGGGACGCTGTCGAAATCATAAGTAGAAAGATGCTGGAATGCGGTCGCCATTTATTTCTTCAATTGAGCACTTACGATATATTTGTCGATGTCCGACGCCTCATACGACGCTGCATACTTTTCCTTTATGGTCGTGTAAGCCTTGATAGCGTTGTCGTATTGTTGCAGGCTCTCATAAGCTTGGCCGGCTTTTTTCAGATACCTCGGATTCAAAAATTCGTTCGACGTCGCCGAAGCCGCTTTCTCAAAATAAGTTATACCGTCCTTCACATTGCCCAATTCGACATAGCAGTCGCCGATAAGTCCGATAGCTTCGACAGAGGCGTTGCCCTCTTTGCTTTTGAAAGACTTGAGGTGTTTGATCGCGGCTTCGTAATCACCGGATTTGTAATAACAGATTCCGGCATATAACTTTGCAAGATTAGCCGACTTCGTACCGCCGTACTGGTCGATAATAGCCTCAAAACCGTCATAATCAACACCGTTGCCGTTAAGCGCAAGGTTGAATGAATCACGCTGAAAATACTGCTCACCCTTGAAAAGCGCAACAGATGCGTTATTATTCTTAGGCACAAGATACAGGTAGTTGTACGCCAATATCCCACCTATTACGACAACAATAGCCAACAGGCCGTAAGTGATGTTCTTCTTGTTGTTCTCGATAAACTGTTCGGAACGGGAAACAAACTCCCCTACTTCTTTTTCAGCAGTCGTCACTTTATCAATCTTCTTCTTTGCCATAAAATATTTGTCTTTTTATTTTAATTTCAGGGCGCAAAATTAGTTTTTTTTACTGAAATAACGAACTTTTTCCGAGATATTTTTTACTTTTGTGGTTGAATTTTTTAAGCATCATTTCATAATTATATGATATTAAGCAAATTATCAATTTTGAATTTTAAAAATATTCCTCAGGCAGAAGTCGTATTTTCGGTCAATATGAACTGTTTTTTCGGCAATAACGGCATGGGGAAGACGAATCTTTTGGACGCGATATACTATTTATCGTTTTGCAAGAGCCATGTCAATACGAACGATGCAAGGCTGATACGGAACGGCGAGGAGTTGTGCGTGCTGCAAGGCGTTTACGACTACGACGGCCGCGAGGAAGACATCTTTTGCGCCATCCGTCCCGGCCAGCGCAAGCAGTTCAAGCGCAACAAAAAAGAGTATGAGCGGCTGTCGGAACATATCGGGCTGCTACCTTTAGTCATGGTTTCGCCTAACGACACCGATTTGATTCGCGGCGGCAGCGACGAACGCCGACGCTTTATCGACATGATAATCTCACAACACGACAAACAGTACCTCAACTCTTTGATTCAGTACAATAAAGCCTTGACACAGAGGAATATCATGCTGCGCGATCGTTGTGGCGACACATCGCTTTTCGACGTTTTCGAGATGCAGATGGCAACCTACGGGAAGCAGATTTACGAAAAACGTACAGAGCTTATAGACAGCCTTTTGCCGCTTTTCGACGAGTACTATTCGCTGATATGCGATTCGAGCGAGGCGGTCGGATTACGTTATACCTCACAACTTGCGAAGGATGATTTGGCATCGGCATTGCGTCGTTCCCGCGAGAAGGATTTTATTATAGGATACACGAGCGCAGGTGTACACAAGGACGACATCGAAATGACGCTCGACGGGCAATTGATGCGGCGTATCGGCTCACAGGGGCAAAACAAGACTTATATAATCGCGCTTAAATTGGCGCAATTCTCTTATATGTCGCAGAACGCCGCCTCCAAACCGATACTCCTGCTCGACGACATTTTCGATAAACTCGACGCCAACAGGGTGGAAAAGATAATCGGCCTCGTTAGCGGCGACCGTTTCGGACAGATTTTTTGCACCGACACCAACCGCAAGTATCTCGACCAAATCCTCGAATCCATTGAACAGGACTACTCATTATTCAAGGTCGAACAGGGAAATATTGAACACTTATGATCAGAAGGAAAGCGGAAAATATTCGTGATGTATTGAAAAGTTTTTGGGACGAAAACCCCGAACTCTACCACAAGATGCTTGAAGCCAGGGTCGAAAGGCTTTGGCGCGAACTCAATCCTGTTTATGATCGCTACACGACAAATGCAATCGTCAAGAATCGCATACTCTACGTGTCCGTCGCGTCGTCGGTGCTTCGGAGTGAGATGCTGTCGAATCGCAAGGGTTTGGTGAGGATTCTGAACGACAAAGCCGGGTCGAGCGTTATTGATGATATTATGATACGATAGCGTCCTCTGTGACAACCGCCGTCATTCGCCTGTCGTGAACTTCCGCAGGGATTTTGTCAAGCAACTGGAATCCGAAGCAAAGCCCTATTACGGGCTTATCAACCGAGGATAAAACCCTGTCATAGAAGCCCTTACCGCGCCCCAAACGATTAAGGTTGCGGTCAAAAGCGACGCCCGGCACAACGAACATATCTATTTCTGCGATGTCAATTCGTTCCGTTCCGAGAGGTTCGGCGATACCGAAAGCGCCGAGCTTCATCTTCGAGGGGCCTTCATAAGCGTAAAATTCCATATCCTCGCCTACGACAACCGGAAGAGCGATTCTCTTTCCGACACGCCATTCTTCGATAAAATCCCAGGTACTCACTTCATCGCGCGTACTATAATAAAATGCGACACACTTGGCTTTGGCAAAATATTCGGTATTCGCAAGTCGGCGACAAACCTGTCCGGAAAGGCGCTCATAATCAGCGGCCGCAAACGTTTTTTTTAGCTCTGCTATCTCCTTCCTTACCTCCTGTTTCGTTTTCATCACGGTTTCCAATTACCGTTCCGTATCACTTCGACGGCCTTATTAAGCGTTGCATCATCCTTGAGGAAAATCGGGTAAAAGCCTTCGTAATCAAAGAAATTGCGAATGATATAAGCATGCAACTGATTCTCTATCAATTTCTTAGATATATCAATCAAGACAGGACGTTTCTTTATTCCCTTCGAGGCGGCGAAATCCGCAAATTCATTGATCAAAGGTTGACTTTTAAGGTATTCGTACAATTTATGATAATCACCGAATTTATTAAGCTCATCATGATGTATGTCCGAATAGACAAGAGAAAACTGATAAAGAACGCCGGTATTTATGACGTTTGAATAGTATGATGTGATGCCAACGGTGTCGCGCGGGATAAAAATGTCGGGCATTATGCCGCCGCCGCCATAGACCGTACGTCCTCCGGTAGTCTTATAGACCAACGAATCGTTCATTTTTATGCTGTCTGCCGAATAAAATTCCCCGTGCATATAGCGATTATTGAGATCCATACTATATTCTTCGGCATTACCCAACTCATATTCTTTCTGGATGCACCGTCCCGACGGGGTATAATAGCGTGCTATTGTCAGAAGCAATTCGGATTTGTCGCTCAACGGGAGTTTCGTCTGGACAAGTCCTTTGCCGAAAGAACGTCGGCCGATAATCAGGCCGCGGTCATTGTCCTGGATCGCGCCCGAAAAGATCTCGCTTGCCGAGCCTGAAAGTTCGTTGATAAGGACAACAAGAGGCACGTCCTGACACGTTCCCTTGCCGTTTGAATGGGTATTCATCCGTGTATAGGCTTTGCCTTCGGTATAGACAATCATGTCGCCTTTCGGAAGAAACTCGTTTATCATATAAATTGCCGCTTCCATATATCCTCCGGGGTTGTCGCGAAGATCAATTATGAAGCCCTTTACGCCTTGCTCCTTGAGTTTGGCGATTGCGGTCAGAAATTCACTGTAAGTTGACCTCGCGAATTTGGAAACCTTGATATAGCCTATGTCGTCGGCGACTTTATAAAACACATCGACAGAAGTGTTCGGGATATCTCCGCGCGTCAGTTCAAACTCGGCCAAATCATTGGAATTTCCTCTCTTAATACCTAAAACGACTTTGCTGTTTTTCGGGCCGCGCAACATACGAACCAACTTATTTTGATTCAGTTTTTTACCGGCGATTATCGAATCATCAACCGTAATAATCTTATCGAAAGGCATAAGTCCGGCTTTTTCGGCCGGGCCGCCGGATATGATACTGATCACAAGGATTGTGTCGTCGGGCATATTGAAAGAGATGCCTATGCCGCTGAATGAACTTTCGAGGTCTTCGTTTGCCGTTTCGACTTCCGCAGCCGGAATGTAGGACGAATGGGGGTCGAGGTCGTTCAACATTTCCGCAACAGCCCCCTCGGTTAAACGTTTAACATCTACCGTATCGACATAATTTGTCGCTATAACGTTTAGAACTTCATTGATTTTGTTCTGCTCCGTCCTCAACATTTTCAGACCCGCAAGCGGCAGGTTAATACGGTAAAACCTGCCCGCAGTAAACCCCACCAAAAGGCTTAACACTATGAAAAGCACTATTAAAACCAAATTCCTGTTTTGTTTCATTTCCTTATCTGTAATTTATTGTATATCAATCATTTCAATCTCTATTCCGGCACGTTCAAGCAATTGCACTCCTTCTTCCGTATGATATTTGTCGGAGAATACCACACGTCGGATACCTGCCTGTATGATAAGTTTTGCACATTCTATACACGGCGACGATGTGATGTATATCGTTGCGCCACGGCTGTTGTTGTTGGAAGCGGCGACTTTAGTGATTGCATTCGCTTCGGCGTGAAGCACGTATGGCTTCGTCACGTTGTTTTCGTCCTCGCAAACGTTCTCAAAACCGGAAGGAGTGCCGTTATAGCCGTCGGAAATAATCATTTGATCCTTGACTATCAACGCGCCCACTTGCCGCCGCTTACAATAAGAATTTTCCGCCCATATCTTTGCCATTCGCAGATATTTCTTATCCACCTCTAATTGCTTATTCTTTCTATCCAACATAATAAACTTGCAAAATTCAAGCCGCAAAGATATTAAAAAAAAGCAGAATAACGAAATTATTTAATTATATTAGACGCGATGCCGTTCCTTCGCAGCAAGGCATCAATAGTCGGTTGCTGGAAGCGGAAGCGGATATATTGCCTGTTAGGTTCTTGAGTATCGCCTTTGCTTAATATACTTTCGAGAAAAGATGTTGCCACCTGGCGACTGAAGATTCCGGATTCTTTGAAGGCGGCGAAAGCGTCGGCTTCGAGCACTTCCGCCCATTTGTAGCCATAATAACCGGCCGCATAGCCATCATCCGAAAAAATGTGCCCGAACGAGGTAGTAATAAGCGTATTAGGCACTTCGGGAAGGATTTGGGACACCGTCCACGAAGCTTTTTCAAACTGCTCCATATCACCGTCAAAAGGCTCGGTTATCGAATGCCATGCCATATCTAAAAGGCTGTAACTTATCTGTTTACAACATTCGTTGCCGACATTGAAATTCGTCGCTTCTATCAACTTATCGACAATGCTTGCAGGGATTTTCTCTCCTGTCTGATAATGAACCGCGAATTGGTCGAGAAAATCTTTTTCTTTCAGCCAATTTTCCATAATCTGCGAGGGTAATTCCGCGAAATCGGCAGCGACATTGGTTCCGGAAAGACTTGCATAAGTACAATCGCTCAGCATCCCGTGGAGGGCATGTCCGAACTCGTGAAGCATTGATTTGACCTCCGAATATGTCAGCAAAGTAGGCCTACCTTCGGTAGGAAGGACGAAATTCATCACTATGACAACGTGCGGCCGATGGTCTTTCCCTTTTTCATCAATGTATTGCTCGCTGAAACTGTTCATCCACTCGCCCGACATTTTTGTTTCACGTTGAAAAAAATCTCCATACAACAGCGCCATGAACCGCCCCTTGCGATCATATACTTCGTAAACTTTCACGTCGGGATGATAGACGGGTATTTTCTTGTTCTCTTTGAAAGTCAGGCCATAAAGTTGGGTTGCAAGGCTAAATACGGCTTGACGGACACGCTCAAATTCAAAATATGATCGCGTCATCTCATCATTGATTTTGAATTGCAAATCCTTAAGTTTTGTCGAATAATAGTCCCAATCCCAAGGCATCACTTTAAAACCGTCATCACCCTCACGGCCGGCGACAAAGCCCTGAATTGCATTCATCTCATTGATAGCCAACGGCTTATAATTATTCAGAAGTTGTTGCAATAAATCGACCACATTTTCTTTATTCTTGGCCATGCGATCTTTGAGCGCATATTCGGCATAATTTCGAAAACCCATCATCCGAGCGACTTCAAGGCGGATATTAACGATTTCACGGACGATTTCCTTATTGTCATATTCGTTGCCATTGTTGCCGACGTTCATCTTGGCGCGATACATTTTTTCGCGCAACGCGCGGTTGCTCGCATTGCGCATGAAAGGAAAATAGCACGTTTCGGCCAAAGTAAACAACCATCCCGTCTTATCGCGGCTCTTGGCTTCCAAGGCGGCAGCTTCCTTGATTTTGTCGGGCAATCCCGCCAAATCTTTTTCGTCGGAAACCAACAACTCGAAACTATTTTCGTCCTTCAGGATATTATAGTTGAACTTGAGTTCCAACAGATTCAGTTCGGTCGTGATTTCACGATATCGTTCCTTGTCTCTTGGCGACAGGTTGGCGCCCTTGTCGAAAAAAGCATTGTAAGTCTTCAGCAGCAAGCGCTCATCCTCAGTCGAGAGATTATATTGTTTCCGCATTTTATAAACCTCCTTCACACGCGAGAAAAGCGTGTCGTTGAGGTAAATATTATGCTGGCAAGCAGTGATTTGCGGCGAGATAATCTGGGCTATTTCAAACAGTTGGTCGTCGTTTTCGGTATCAAGCAGTCCGTTAAACACACTCGACAGCCGACGCAACAGGAAGCCGCTATACTCTATGGCAACGATAGTATTTTCAAATGTCGGAGGGTCGGGATTATTAATTATTTCATTGATTTCCAAGTTATACTGATCACAACTTGCAACGAAAGCCGGCATGAAATGTTCGTTTTTGATTTTATTGAAAGGCACAGCTTCATGAGGGGTACGAAACTTACCCAACAACGGATTCGCCGCTCCCAATGCGCCCTCAAACACCGTTATAAATAATATTATAAAATTAAACGCTTTCATTTGTTGCTATTTTGGTTGCAAATATACGGTATTTATTTTAATTACCAAACAAAAACCGATAAAAAAATCACAATGTATGTTTCTTAACGAACCGTAGCAGCAGTTCGCAGCCGGGGATGAGGCAGTCGTGACCGAAGCCTTCCAGTTCATACAACTCAACCGGATTCGACATAGACCTCATAATTGCCTTAAGATGAAGATTTTCCTCGAAACGAGCCAACATTTCCAAGTCGCGCCCGCCGGTCACAAGCAGCGTCGGCGGAATGCCTTCGCGGACAAGGTTTATCGGGGCGTATTCATCTATAATCGGCAAGTCGCGCGGCAAACCTCTTTCGGCGCGTATCGTGTAGTGCGTGTTCGTCTGTCCGCTGATGGGAATTAAGCCTTTGATGCTGTCGGCATCGACGCCGTAAGTGGCAAGATATTTTTTGTCGAAGCCTATCATCATGGCAAGGTAAGCGCCGGCGGAATGACCTGCGACAAAGATTTTTCGCACATCGCCGCCATATTTGGCAATGTTCTTGAACACCCATGCCGTGGCTTCGGCAACATCGACGGTATAGGCCGGGTTGACGGCTCGCGGGCTTAGCCTGTAATTCACCGCAACTACGGCTATCCCTTTGTTTCTCAACTCGGCGGGGATGCTCTTCGAGCCGCCTTCGAGGCCTCCGCCATGTATCCACACAACTACCGGAAAACCTTCGGACTTGGATGGGTAATACACATCCAATTTACAGCGTTCCTTGCGATAACGATCCGTATCTGTCTCCGAAATATAGGAAATATCCTCACGTAAGGAGTAAGTTTGCGCCTTAGCCAAAGAGCAAAAAGCAAAAACAACGAGTAGTAACACGGTCACATTCAATCCTTTAACCTTCATATATGTATTATTTATAATGAATAATCTTAATGTTCATCACTGCAAATATAGGGAAAAAATCGGATTTTCAAATATTAAAAAGTCTTCAAATACAAGAAATTTCGGGAAAAACCGCTAATTTTGTTGTCTTAAAAATAGTTTTACATTAAAAAATGAGAACGTTATACGGGAATTTCGAGAAGATTTACAGGGAGTTACAGCCGCAGATGTATGCTTTTTGCCGCAAGTACATCAGCGACCACGAACTTGCACGCGATATTGTTCAGGACGCCTTTGTGAAACTTCTCGAAAACTACGATGCCGTCAAGACCTCTGTCAGCGCTTACCTCTTCGCTTCGGTGCACAATGGCTGCATTTCTCATATTCGGCGTCAAAAACTCAAGGCCGAGCATGAGGAGTATGTGGCTCTGCAAATCAAAGAATATGAAATCCATCCTGACGGCGTACCTGAACATCTGCAACAACTATACCATAACGAACTCAAACAGCAATACGACGAGAGTGTGGAGCGATTACCCGACAAATGCAGGCATATTTTTCGCCTTAGCCGCTCCGACAACATGTCAAACAAAGAAATAGCCGAAAAACTCGGCATCAGCATCCGCACTGTAGAAAGCCAGATTTACAACGCATTAAAGCGACTTAAAGAAGATTTGAAAGATTTTTTTTGAAAAAAATTTAAGTAGTATGCGGAGTTTGCGCGTCTTATAGACAAATGGAAGAACTGATAATAGAATATTTGACCGGCGAGACCGACGCCGCTACGAAAGAAAAACTGCTTTCATACCTCGAACAGAGCGAGGCTAACAGGCGGTTGTTTCGCGCGTACAAGGATTTGTACGATGCGGGCGGAATGGCGATTGATGCTGCCGAAAGTCGCACCGACGAGCAGTGGCGGCGGTTTGAAGCCTCTTCGGGAAATGATTCTTCCATTCCGAGACTTGTTAAAACCATGCTACGCTATGCTGCTGTGTTTTTGCTTGGCATCGGCTGTTTTGCCGTTTACAGTCACTTGAAGAAAAGCGACCTTCCGGCGCATACCACACTGATAGAGACGGCAACAGGCGACCATACGCAACTGACGCTGCCGGACGGCACTAAGGTATGGATGAACGCCTGTTCATCACTGTCTTACGACAACAATTTCGGCCGCAAAGACCGCTCCGTAACTCTCAAAGGCGAGGCCTATTTCGAGGTGGCTCACGACAAATCGAAGCCATTCACAGCCAGAACCAAACATTTGACCTGCCATGTAACCGGCACCTCGTTTAATATGTATTCATTTGAAGATGAAGCCAATACGAGCGTAGCTCTGTTGGAAGGATCTGTAAATATTAAGGCCGGCGCCGTAAACTGCGAGATAGCCCCGGGGGAGATGTTTGTTTATGATAAAGACGAAAAAACGCATACCGTCAACCGTACCGATGTGGACTTGATGAGCGCATGGCGGCGCGGCGAGTTCGTGTTCGACAACATGCCTTTCGTAGAATTAGCCAAGCGATTGGAACGCATCTTCGCCGTCCGGTTTGTTTTTGAGAATGAAGAAATCAAAAAAGTAGCCTTCGGCGGCACTTTCCGCAGTCATGACACGATAGAAACCATCATGCGCGTGATAACCGCCGGATATCAGCTTGATTATCAAATAAAAGAAAGAATCATAACAATAAAATGAACTGCCTATGAAACATAACGAATAAAATTACAAGCCTTGCGGGCGAGGCTCAAAACAAAAAACAGCCCATAACCAAGAAATGACGGAGCAAGCGGCAACTCGCCCCGTCTAACAAATACCAAACAACTTATCAATTTATTGTTTAATATTAAAAACATTGCAAAATTATGGAAGAAAAATTTCATTTCCAAAGGTTTTGGCCTTTATTTACAAAAAAAATGTTTGTTGCAAGCATTTTATTGTTGCTAACAGTGAGTATTCATGCGGAAAGTAACTATTCGCAGACCACTAAGGTAAACATTAATCGCGAGAACGCTACTCTGTCGGAAATATTCCGCGACATAGAGCGTCAGTCCGAGTTTCGTTTTTTCTACAACAATGCAGCAATAAGCAAGGTTCAGGCAAAGACGGTAAAAGCCGAAAATCAGCTTGTTACCGAGATTCTGGACAATTTATTCCAGGGTACGGATTTGAGTTACCGTATTGTCGATAAGTACATCGTCGTTGCGGATCGCAAAAGTGATTTTGCGCCCTTAGTTAAGCAGGCGGCGCAGCAGCAGGCTCGCCGCAAGATTACCGGAACCGTTACCGATGTTGATGGCGAACCGGTGCCGGGCGCCAACATCATTGAGAAGGGAGCAGGCAACGGCACGGTGTCGGACGACGACGGTAACTTCAGTCTCGAAGTATCGGCGCAGAACGCTGTTATCAAAGTGTCGTACATCGGTTTCACAACGCAGGAGGTAGCTGTGGGCAACAGCAACATTCTGAATATCAAGCTCGAAGAAGACAACGTCGCGCTTGAAGAAGTCGTTGTAGTGGGCTATGGCGCTCAGAAGAAACTGAACCTCACCGGCTCTGTTTCTACCGTCAAAGCCGAAAAATTGGAGAGCCGCGCCACGACTAACCTGTCGAGTTCGCTTTCCGGACTTGCTTCGGGAGTAACCGTCAGGCAGTCGTCAGGCAAGCCGGGCAGCGACGAGGCGAACATCAGCATCCGCGGTACAGGCACGTTCAACAGCAGTTACACTTCGCCGCTTGTCATCGTTGACGGTTCGGAAGCAAGCATCAGTTCGGTCAATCCCGATGATGTAGAGTCTATCTCGTTCCTCAAGGACGCCGCTTCGGCAGCTATTTACGGCTCGCGCGGCGCAAACGGCGTGTTGCTCATCACCACCAAGAAGGGCAAATTGGGAGAAAAGCCTCACGTAACCTATTCTGGCGTCTTTTCACAGACAGAGATGAGCGGCAATAAGTTCCGCTTTGAAAGCAGTTTCGCAGAGTATATGGAAATGGCAAACCGCTGGTACACAAATATTAAGTACGATGCCGCCACCAAATACACTCAGGAAAACATCGACGAATGGCGTGCTGCCGAAGCAAAAGACCGCAACGCCACCGATAATGAATGGGGTATTCCCAATTGGCTGGCATATCCTAATACTCAGTGGGTTGACTATCTTTTCACCCCAAGCACCACCACCAAGCACAATGTATCGGTATCGGGCGGTAGCGAAAACAACAGTTACCTCGTGTCGCTCAACTACTTAGACAATCCAGGTTCGCTGAAAAATACGGCTATGAACCAGTTCTCGGCGCGTATCAATATGGAGAGTAAAATCAACAAATTCCTGACAATAGGCACGCAGACTTACGGTTCCAAGCAACAGCGCGAGCCTGGAAGCACCAGCCTGACCTATATCTTTCAGACTTTACCTAACGTAACTCCTTATTACGACGGCAAATACGGTTATGCCGAAGACGGCTCGTCAACCAACAACATACTTGCTCAGGTGCAGTATCTCGGCGGTCAGTACGATCAGACCCGCCTGAATACTACGGGCTACGTTGATGTTAATATTATGAAAGGTCTTACCGCCAAAGTGCGTTACAACTATCAGACCACGTTCAGCGAGGAGGCCACTTTCGACCGCAAGGTTGATCAGGTCAGTTTCCGCACCGGCGAGATTCTGAACGCCGGCAAAGGCAGCACCGCAGCGGCTACTACCCGCGCTACAACACGGTATCAGAACCATACAACCGCAGCTACGCTGAACTATTTGAACTCATTCGGCGCCCACGATATAGGCGGTTTGCTGGGCTATGAGCAATATTACTGGAACGTGAAAGGCTTCAGCGCCACCCGTACCGGTTTGCTTGACCTCGACCTGCCCGATTTCACTGCGGCAACGGACAAGAAAGACCCCACACTCGGCGGCACGCCAGAACAGGACTACGCCGTTGTTTCGTTCTTCGGACGTCTCAACTATGGTTACAAAGGCAAATATTTGTTTGAAGCCAACTTCCGCCGCGACGGCTCGTCACGCTTCGGACCCGACCATCGTTGGGGTATATTCCCCTCATTTTCAGCGGCATGGCGACTGAGCGAAGAATCATTCATGCAAAGCCTGAAAAACGTTGTGTCGAATCTGAAATTGCGTGCATCGTGGGGGCAACTCGGCAATACCACTTCGGGCTATTATGAATGGCAGGCGACTTATGGAGCTGTGAACTACTCGCTCGACGGCAATATCTACGACGGTCTGCGTCAGGGTAAGATAGCCAACCCGTTGCTGCACTGGGAAGCCGTTACCTCGTCGGATATCGGTTTGGACGCGGGATTTCTCAATAACCGTCTCACCCTCGAACTGGATTACTACGACCGTCTGACCAAAGGTATCCTTGCCACTCCGTCGGTATATCTGACAATGGGAACGGTCAGCGCGCCTACCACTAACACTTCCGACATGCAAAACCGTGGTATTGAGGCCACTATCGGATGGAACGACCGCATAAAGGATTTCCGTTATTCGGTCAGCGCCAATTTCTCCTACAATCATAACGTAATATCCAAATACAAAGGCAAATACACCGAAGGATGGGGAACCGACAAGGACGGTAACCGCGCGTGGATAACCAACCGCGGCGACGTAGCCGATTACGGTTCGACGACTATCCGCGTTGAAGGGCATCAGTTCGATGAATACTACCTTTGGGCGCGCCACAAGGGCAATGGCAACATCTATCTTGCCGACGGCGTAACGCCCGACCCCAACGGCGGACCTAAAGACGGCATGATACGTACCAAAGCCGACCTCGACTGGGTAAAAGCTATGGTCGATTATGTTGACCCTGCTACAGGAAAGAAACCGTATAATTTTAATAATCAGTCGGTTGGACAAAGCGGCGGACTGTGGTACGGCGAGTGCATTTATGCTGACCGCAACGGCGACGGTTTATACGGCACCAACGACAACGACCGCTATTTCACAGGCAAGTCGTCTATTCCGAAGTATGGTTTCGGACTGAACATGTCGGCCGCATGGAAAGGATTTGATATGAACATGACATGGGCGGGCAATGCCGGAATGTGGTATTATATTTATGAGCGCGGGTTCAATAATATGAGCAGCGCCAACTGGCAGGAAGGGACTATTGTAGCTCTCAACGCGCGTCAGATATACTACTGGTGCGACCCTAAAGAGGCAGCGCTCAATCCCGATTATGACCCTGCAAAAGACCCGAATGCCAATATCAATGCGCCATATATGCGTATATCGAATGTCAGCGCCGGTCATCGCAACAACGATTCGGAACTCTACGAAGCCACATATCTGAAACTTAAGACCCTGCAGATAGGCTATACTCTGCCAAAGAAGTTGACGGAAAAAGCATACGTCAATAATTTGCGCCTCTTCGTTTCTGGTGAAAACATCCTGACACTCACACAGTTTCCTGGCGTTGACCCCGAAATAGGCGGCAGCGGTTTTCAGGCTTATCCCATTCCGAGAATACTTTCATGCGGTATAAACATAACATTTTAATATATTAAAGATATGAAAAAGACAATATATAAAGTATTGATAATGACAGTATTAGCCGGCACTACGGCTTGTACCGACATACTCGACACGGCACCCTACAATTCGGTTGCATCGGGCAATATGTGGACTAACGAAGCGCTTACTAATCAGGGAGTTGCCGGAGTATATGAGGCTATGCGTTCATGGGGCGTTTACGGCGCTTCAAGTTACGGTATTCCGGTTGTGCCATTCGAGTGTCTCGGTTTCAGCGGAGAGGCCTACCGTTCGATAGCTTATCTGAATGGAGGCGCCGGTCCAGGCGACACGTTTTTCAGCACAATGTGGAGCAAGTTTTACGAGGGCGTTCACCGCGCCAACGATGCCATCGCCCATCTACCTGAGGCACAGGGAGTTGACGACGAAAGCAAAGCCCGTTTGCTTGCCGAGTGCAAGTTTATGCGCGCATACTACTACACACGTCTGAACGAACTTTACGGACGTTACGGGCTTGGAGTGCCTCTTTACACCGAGCCTATAGGGACGGTTGAAGACTGCGACAAGGGACAGTCGTCCGAAAGCGAAGTCTGGGCGCAAATTGAGAAAGACCTTACCGACTGCATCAACGAACCGGCATTTCCAAACCGTTATACCGAGCGCGGACGCGCCTGCAAGGGAGCGGCTTATGCGCTGCGCGGAAGGGCTTACCTGATGCAAGGCGCTCGTTATGAGTATAATAACGCATCAGGCAAAGTAGAAAAGACTACTATCGACAACTCTTTGTTGCAAAAAGCATGCGCTGATTTCGATAAGGTTGCCGGTTGCGGTTTCGGGCTGTTTCAGGGCGGATACAGAGAGTTGTTCACGGAAGCAAACGAAGGCTGCAATGAGATGATTTTCAGCGTACAGAACTATTCCAAACCGGATTATGGTTCGCGCATGCAGCTGATGGCGGGCACTCGCTCGGCAGGCGACAAATCGGGCGGCACGGGCTACAGCCAGTACAGCGTTTCGCCGGCATTAGTCGATTTGTATGAAAAGACAGACGGCACGCCTTTCGACTGGGACGATTATATCCCCGGATATAATTCCACCTCGGTTCAGAACCGCATCGTCTATTTCCTCCGCGACACGGAAGACAAGAACGGCAACAAGGTTAATGCGGAGATTATCAGCTGGGTAAACAACAAACTGCCTGCCGAAGTCAAAGACCTCTACCTGCCTTACGGCAACGAGGCGCGTCTGACGGCGGCATACTCCAACCGCGACCCTCGCCTTCTGTACAACGTCATTGTGCCATATTCCGAATATGTAGGCATGGATGCCAATTATGCCAAAGCGGGCAATATGACGCCTGTTGTGTATTCCTATCGCTGGCCTGTTAAGACAGCGAGCCACAGCGTCGATGCCCAGAAGTCGCTCGGCATAGTCTCGCCTTTCGACCTGCAGCAGGACGGAAACGGCAACGCCGAGTTCGCCTACCGCCACCGCAAGTTTGTGATGGAAGGCTACGACTGTGAATACCGCAACGACATGCCTATCGACGAGCCTGTGCTGCGTTATGCCTACGTGCTGATGATGTGGGCCGAAGCGCTTGCACAGCAGGGCGACCTCGCCGGCGCGGCCGCAAAAGTGAACATGGTACGCAGCCGCAAGTCGGTGGAAATGCCTGATTATACGTTCACAAGCAAAGAAGATGCGATGACAAAAATTCAAAACGAATCGCGTCGCGAGTTTGTGAACGAGGGCGTTAACTTCTACGAGGAAATGCGTTGGGGCACGCTTCGCGCTGTAAAATACTCAAAATATGGCATTTACGATCCAGCGGCTCACATGTGTACCGGTCAGCAAAGCAACGGCAACGGCACTGTGGCATGGTCGTCAACCAACGACTACAGCATCTGGCCTGTGCCATCGGTAGAGATCGAAAAGAACAAGAATCTCAGCAAAACGCCTGGATGGCAATATTAAACCGAATTTAGTATTATGTTCTTAACAAGTGATAGTCTTACTGTTTGTGAGACTATCACTTTTAGTTTCGTTCGTAATCTCAATGCTTATTTAGACTTGAAATTTGTTAAAATAGAATCACGATTTACAAAAAATTTTATTATCTTTGACGGCTGAAATATTAAATTTTACATGAAATGGAAAAGCAACCAAGAAAATTGCCTGAAGGCAAACAAACATTTAAGAGTATGAGAAAAGTTATAATTTACTGTTTATTAATGGTTTCGACAAACGCATTTGCCCGCTATTCGTATGAGATCGACAAGCAGGAATTAGCCGTCAATAACGGGATTGATTTTTCGGTTTACGATTTGACTTGCGAGTCGGAGAGATGTCCGATAGGGATTGACAACAAGCAACCCTGTTTCGGGTGGAAGATTTTCTCGGAACGGAGAGGGTTCACGCAGTCGGCTTACAGGATTTTAGTAGCCGATTCCCGCGATATGCTCGAACAGGATAGAGGTAATGTTTGGGATAGCCGTAAGGTTGCTTCCGGGCAGTCGGTGCTGGCGCCTTTCGGCAATTTTGTGACTAAGGGGCCGGGGTCGCCGCGAACAGAATTGAAGTCATCAACGGTTTATTATTGGAAGGTGATGATTTGGAACGCTGCCGGCGAGGCGTCGGAATGGAGCGAACCGCAAACATTCGCAACGGGACTTTTCGAAGCCTCGGACTGGAAGACGGCAAAATGGATTGCGTTGGAAAAGGACAGACCCGACGAACGCACAGTGCCGGGCATCCATTCGCCGCGCAAGAACGAAGACAGCAAACCTGTCGGCTTCTACAAACTGCCGCAATTTCGCAAGGTTTTCACACCGAAAAAACCTGTAAAACGCGCTACCGCATACATCGCCGGACTGGGGCATTTCGATTTCTTCCTGAACGGACAAAAAGTCGGGAATCACTTTTTGGATGCGGGATGGACGTTCTACGACAAGCAGGCGCTTTATGTGACATTTGACATCACGGAAAGCCTGCGACAAGGCGATAATGTGCTCGGAGTGATGCTTGGGAATGGCTTCTACAACACTCCTTTCGACCGCTACCTGAAACTGTTGATATCCTACGGCGCACCTAAAATGAAGATGCTTCTCAAATTGGAATATGCCGACGGAAGCACGGAGGACATCGTTTCGGATACGACATGGAAAACGACGGAAAGTCCGATAACTTTTTCGAGCATCTACGGAGGCGAGGATTACGATGTCAGGCGCGAGTGGAAAGGATGGACGGAAGCCGGATTCGATGATAGCGCCGTCGCATGGCAAAACGCCTTGATGACCGATTATCCCGGAACGCTCGCATCGCAACGAAGCACGCCCCTGACCATCCATTCCGAAATCCAACCTATCAAGATTTACAAAAACAGCAAAGGTCGATGGTTATACGATTTGGGACAGAATTTTTCGGGAATCATCAGAGTATCAGTCAAATCAACCAACTCGCAGAAGATAACCTTCCGTCCGGCCGAACTCTTGAACCCCGACAGCACTACCAACCAAAGCGCAACAGGCTCGCCCTTCCTTTTCTCATACATAACGGCCGACAACGAAGCTACAGCCACCTGGCAACCGCAATTCACATACTACGGATTTCGATATGTCGAAGTTGAAGGAGCAGTGCCGGCCGGAAGCCACAACCCCGACGGATTGCCGGAAATCCTTTCGCTAACAGGCTTGCACACATGTAATTCGGCGGCAGAAGCCGGCAGTTTTATCTGTTCCAAGCCACTTTTCAACCAAATACACAATCTTATTGACTGGGCGCTACGCAGTAACATGGCAAGCGTGCTGACCGACTGCCCTCACCGCGAGAAACTCGGCTGGCTCGAACAGGCTCATCTCATGCAATATTCCCTTCTTTATCGCTACGACCTCTCGCGGATGTATTCAAAAATAATGAACGACATGCTGCTTTCACAGCGCGAAGACAAGTGTATTCCCACAATCGCTCCCGAATACGTCAGGTTCGAAAACGGCTTTGAAGACACGCCAGAATGGGGCAGTTCGTTCATAATATCGCCATGGTATATCTACAAATGGTATGGCGACCGGCGGCTCCTTGAGACATATTATCCGGCAATGAAACGCTATTTGGAATATCTCACTTCGAGGGCCGAGGGGCATATAATAGCATACGGACTGGGCGACTGGTTCGATATTGGTCCCAAGAACCCCGGTAATGCACAACTAACCTCTAACGGCGTCTCGGCGACCGCGATCTATTATTATGATACGACGATAATGTATCAAATAGCCTTGCTGCTCGGCAAAAAGGACGATGCGGAGATGTTCAAGTCGCTTGCCGCTAATATCAAGGACGCTTTCAACAATAAATTTTATGACCCGGCAACAGGAAAAATCGAACGTAACAGCCAGGCAGCCAATGCAATGGCTCTGTATATGGGTTTGGTTGATGATGCTAATCATGACAAAATCCTGCAAAACCTTATCGACGACATTCGCGGCCGCAATAATGCGCTTACGGCGGGAGATATCGGTTATCGTTATGTCCTTCGCGTACTTGAGGACAACGGACGTTCGGACGTGATTTTCGATATGAACAGCAAATACGATGTGCCCGGTTACGGCTGGCAACTCGCACACGGCGCCACCGCCCTGACCGAATCGTGGCAGGCTTATGGCTTCGTTTCCAACAATCATTTCATGCTCGGACACCTGATGGAATGGCTATACAGCGGTCTTGGGGGCATTCGGCAGAAAACGGGTTCGGTGGCGTTCCGCGAAATAATTATCGACCCGCAGATTGTCGGCGACGTCAATTTCGCCAAGACATCATACGAATCTCCATACGGCACGATACGTTGCGAATGGTCGAAATCCTCAGACGATTCATACCGCCTGAAAGTCGCTATCCCTGCAAATACTACGGCAGAAATAGCTTTGCCGATAACCGACGAGCAGGAAATATCCCTGTACGGCGAGCCGTTGCGACTGTCAAAAAGCGTAAAAATTTTAAGGAAAGAAGGCGGAAAGACCTGGGTCAGTGTCGGTTCGGGGGAGTTTTTTTTCGAAATTCCCTGAATTAATCAGGCTTTTTCCGACATGTTGAAAACTTCATTTTGAAAGCCCGAAAATTCTATATATTTTTGCGGCGATATGGAGAATTTTATACATTTACACGTACATACGCAGTATTCGCTGCTCGACGGACAAGCATCGGTTGAAGACCTTATCGACAAGGCTACAGCCGACGGGATGCGCGCCCTCGCTATGACCGATCATGGTAACATGTTCGGTATCAAGGAATTTGTCAATAAAGTCAAAAAGAAAAACAGCAAACACAAAGGCAAAATTGCCGACATCAAGAAAGAGTTGCAGGAATTGATGGACAAGGCTAACACTACCGACGAAGACGATGAGAGAATCCTGAAACTCAGGGACAAAATCAAGGAGGAGGAAGCTCATCTGCTAAAGCCTATCATCGGTTGCGAATGTTATTGCGCCCGCAACGGACGCTTCAACAAATCCACCAAAGAAGACCAGAGCGGCTGGCACTTGATACTGCTCGCCAAAAACCTTCAAGGATATAAAAACCTGATAAAGATGGTTTCGTATTCATGGACCGAAGGACACCACTATCGCCCAAGGATAGACAAGGAATTGCTCGAAAAATATCACGAAGGTATTATCGCCTGTTCGGCATGTCTCGGCGGCGAGGTGCCACGCCACATACAAGATGGAAATATAGATAAGGCGGAAGAATCGGTAATATGGTTTAAAAACCTTTTTGGAGGCGATTATTATCTTGAGTTACAGCGACTTAAACCAACCGATCCCGAAGCCGCCAAGGATGTCTATCCCCGCCAGGTCGAAGTAAATAAGGTATTGATTGAGTTTGCCCGCAAGCACCAAATCAAACTTATTGCCACAAACGACGTCCATTTCCTCAACGAGGACGACGCCGAGGCGCACGACGTCCTGCTATGCGTCAGCACGGGCAAAAATATCGACGATAAAAATCGTATGCGCTATACTCGCCAAGAGTGGTTCAAGACGACGGCCGAAATGAATGAGATCTTCAAAGACATACCCGAAGCTCTGTCCAACACGCTTGAAATAGCCGATAAAGTCGAGTATTACGATATCGACTCGCCTGCATTGATGCCGATATACAATATTGATTCCTCATTCGGAACAGAAGAAGAATACAAAAAGTTGTATGATAAAAATACGCTTATCGAGGAGTTCGGTGAGAAGAACTACACCCGTCTCGGCGGCTATGACAAGGTCATAAAGATAAAACTTTTGGCCGATTATCTGAAACATCTTACTTATGAACGTGCAAGCGAGCGCTATGGCAACCCATTAAGCGAAGATATTAAGGAAAGGATAGATTTCGAGCTAAACACGATGAAGACGATGGGATTTCCGGGATATTTCCTTATAGTTCAAGACTTTATCATGAAAGCTAAGGATCTAAAAGTTGCCGTCGGACCCGGTCGCGGTTCGGCAGCAGGTTCCGTAGTAGCATATTGCCTCGGTATTACCGACATCGACCCGCTTAAATACGACCTCCTGTTCGAGCGTTTCCTCAATCCCGACCGTATTTCGATGCCCGATATCGACATCGACTTCGACGACGACGGGCGCGAAAGAGTGCTTGATTATGTCACGCAACTTTATGGCAACGACCGGGTGGCTCATATCGTAACTTACGGAACGATGGCGAGCAAATTAGCCATAAAAGATGTGGCTCGCGTACTCGGACTGTCGCTTCAGGAATCGAATCGCCTCAGCAAACTTGTCCCGGACAGTCTGCCCGACATCAAAGGCAAAGCGGTGAAGGTAACGCTCGAAAACTGTCTTAAATATCACAACGAGCTGAAGGCCGAACTGTCGAACACTAACCCATTGGTTAAGAAGACGTTAGAACTCGCATGCAGACTTGAAGGCACGGTACGCAATACCGGCGTTCATCCCTGTGGGATAATCATCGGGGAAGAGGCTATCTCGGACATTGTGCCTGTCTCGACTGCCGACGATAAAGTGTCGGGAAAGAAACTTTTAGTCACTCAATACGAAAGCGCCGTCATCGAGGAAACCGGCCTCATAAAAATGGACTTCCTTGGCCTCAGGACCCTGTCTATCATCAAAGAAGCCATTGAGAACATCCGGCTAACAAAGGGCGTGTCAATCAACATCGACAAGATTCCGCTTGACGACAAGGAAACATATAAACTTTACTGTCAAGGCAAAACGACTGCTACATTCCAATTCGAATCCCCCGGAATGCAAAAAAGCCTGCGCGAGCTGCAACCTACTCAGTTTGAAGATCTTATAGCGATGAACGCGCTATATCGCCCCGGCCCTATGGATTATATTCCTCAATTCATTCGCCGCAAGCACGGCAGGGAGGAAATAAAGTACGACTTCCCTGAAATGGAGCAATACCTGAAAGATACATACGGGATTACGGTATATCAGGAGCAGGTCATGCTTCTTTCGAGGCTTTTAGCGGGCTTCACTCGCGGTCAAAGCGATACTCTGCGCAAGGCGATGGGAAAGAAGCAGATAGAAAAAATGAACGAATTGAAGGGAAAATTCCTCTCCGGAGGCGAAGCGAACGGACATGACCGCCAAACTTTGGAAAAGATTTGGGGGGATTGGGAAAAATTCGCTTCCTACGCTTTCAATAAGAGCCATGCGACATGCTACTCGTGGGTGGCTTATCAAACAGCCTATCTTAAAGCCAATTACCCACCCGAATACATGGCCGCGGTACTAAGCCGTAACCTCTCGAATATCAAGGAAATATCGAAAGCGATGGACGAATGTAAGTCGATGAACTTACAAGTCCTCGGCCCCGACATCAATGAATCTTACGGCAAATTCGGCGTCAACGCGAATGGCGACATCCGGTTCGGCCTCGTCGCCATAAAAGGCGTCGGTGAAGGCGCCGTCAACAATATTATCGAGGAACGTAACGCTAATGGCCCATACAAAAATATTTACGATTTCTTCGAGCGCATCAACCTCTCGGAATGTAATAAAAGAGTCTTGGAAAGCCTCGCTTTATCGGGAGCTTTCGACAGCATAGGCGTCAGCCGCGAACCGTTTGTCACGCCTAACGAAAAGGGCGAGACCTTCATCGAGATAATGATGCGCTACAGCTCGAAATACAAAGCGGAAAAAAACATGGCGGAAAATACTTTGTGGGGAGCCTTCGGTTCCGACAAATCCATCCCCATATCCAAGCCCGAACAGCACTCGTGTATGCCATGGAGCGACCTCGTGCGACTTAACAAGGAAAAAGACCTGATAGGCATTTACCTGTCGGCGCATCCGCTTGATAATTACCGCGTTGCCCTCGAATACGGTTGCAACACCCGTATGAAGGACATCAAAAACCTTGAAGAGTTGAAGAACCGGGAACTCACTATCGGCGGCATTGTGACGGCTTTCCGCGAAACGACAACCCGCAAAGGAAGTCCTTGCGGATACATAACGGTTGAAGATTTTTCCGGAAGCAACGAAATAGCCTTGTTCGGCAAGAATTATTATGATTACTCGAAATTCGGCAAACCGGGCACGTATATTTTCGTTAAAGCCTGCGTAGAAAACAGTTTTAAAGGCGACAAACTTTATTTCAACATCAAATCAATGTCTTTACTCGATGAAGTGAAGGATAAATTGATTCATAAAATCGGCATATCGCTGTCAATCAACAGTTTAAGCGACGGACTGATTGAAGACCTGAAATCCCTGATAATAAAAGGAAGCGGCAAGACGACGCTCTATTTCAACATCATCGACGATGAACATAATAACGTCGGCTTGAATCTTGTTTCGCGGAATAAGGGCATAGAAGTAACCCAGGAACTGATAAATTTTATAGAAAATATAAAGGAACAAGACACTACCGACGTCGAATCCAATGAAATCGACATGAATTTACCGGACGACGCGGCAAATATTGTGCCTAAAATTGAATTTAAGATAAATTGATGATATTAACTAATAATTAAGATTTTATTATGGCTTTAATAGTTACAGATGAGAATTACAGCGAATTAATCGGCAGTG
The DNA here is from genome assembly GCA_031271805.1 of Tannerella sp. Classification (GTDB taxonomy): domain Bacteria; phylum Bacteroidota; class Bacteroidia; order Bacteroidales; family Tannerellaceae; genus Tannerella. The sequence continues at coordinate 4,297 of JAISUX010000017.1, read as the reverse complement.
AAAAGCCTGTGGTGTTGGATTTTTGGGCTGAGTGGTGTGGCCCGTGCCGTATGGTTGCCCCGATAATTGATGAATTGGCTGCGGAATACGACGGTCAGGTTTCGATAGGCAAGGTCGATGTTGATGAAAACAACGATATAGTCTCCGAATTTGGCATTCGTAATATTCCGACGATATTGTTTTTCAAAAACGGCCAACTCGTTGATAAGCAAGTCGGCGCCGCCTCGAAAGATGTTTTCAAAGAGAAAATTAAGGGTTTGTTGTAAGACTTATTGCTTTTCGGTGATTTCCCTCCAGAAGCGTGTCGGCATATTTTTGCGGTGCAGGCGCGGATTGATGCGTTCCTTTATCGTGATGGCTTTGAAATAGCCTTTCCACAGGTCTTGGAACAGTTTCTCGTCACGTTCCATTAGCGCTTCGTCGAGTTTGCCGTCAATGAAATGCTTGTTTTCACCTTCGCCGGTACCGGCGGAGAAAGTGATTTCTTTGGTCTCGTGCAGGTCGTAGTAATAACCGTACTTGCGACCCAGGTCATAGATGACCCATTGCTGGTCGGCAAAACGGTCAACAAAATGGTCGAGCGCCAGAGGCAGAGCATTATATATCGGCCTGACAGGTGCGAAAAAGATGTCGTCGGCGGCCTTTTGAAATCTCACAAACTGCTTTAAATACTGCGCCTCGTGGGCAACCTTGCGTGCGATGCTGTGAACTTCGAGAACGTCCGCATCCCCGAAGTCAAATTCTATCCTCTTTGTCGTCGAGAAAATAGTCCTGATAAAACGGAACAGCAACTCATCACAGCCCTCGAGTTCCGAAAGCCAGACATATACTATCATGTTCCGCGCCTGACGGTCGAGCCTCTTTCCCAAGCCATCCCAAACCCGCTTTGAATGAGCCTTGTCAATTGTAACGGTATGAGAAATCTCCGTAAACATCGGCTCTATAGTCCCGATGCTCAACAAGCGGTCGGGAACAATCTTCAATTCAAAAGAATCAAAAACGGCACACATCAACCCTTCAAAAGTCCTGTTATAATGAAAAACTATCATCTAACTTTCAAAATTAATGGACAATTGCATACTATCGGCTATCATTTTTTTCTTACCCGGCTCGGTAAGTACTTTCCTGACATATTCGGGCGTCGCTTCATTGACCGTATGCATCGGTAACTCGCGGCAAGTAATGAAATACTGAGCCTTTTTCATCACTATTCCGATTTTCTTAAGTTGCCCGGCCGTCAGTCGCCCGAACCTGCGCGCCGAGAGTATCAGTTTTGCCGATTTGACGCCTACCCCCGGTATTCTAAGAATCATCTGATAATCAGCAGTATTAACATCGACAGGGAAATATTCCGGATGACGAAGCGCCCAAGCCAGCTTAGGGTCGATTTCCAATTCGAGATTGGGGAAACGGTCGTCAACTATCTCGTCGGCGCGAAATTCATAGAAACGCATCAGCCAATCGGCCTGGTATAGACGGTTTTCGCGCACCAAAGGCGCCTGCCGGACGGCCGGAAGCCGTTTGTCGTAAGCATTGACGGGTATATATCCGGAATAATAGACGCGCTTCATGCTCGGACGACGGTACAAAGCCGACGAGACGTTGAGGATGTCCTTATCGCTTTCCGGCGTCGCTCCTATTATCAACTGCGTACTTTGGCCTGCGGGGACAAACCTCGGCGCATAACGGAATTTCTTCCTTTCCTCTATGCTCCGGAGCATCCCATTCTGGATATAGCGCATCGGCGTAAAGACGCTTTGAAAATCCTTTTCCGGAGCGAGAAGTTTGAGATTTGTCTCCGTCGGTATTTCCATATTGACGCTCATACGGTCGGCGTACAAGCCTCCCTCGGCAACCAACTCCTGACTGCACCCGGGAATACTCTTGAGGTGTATGTAACCGTTGAAGCGATGCACAGTCCGCAGTTCCTTGACAACTCTCACCATGCGCTCCATCGTGAAGTCGGCATTGCGCATTACCCCCGATGACAAAAACAGCCCTTCGATGTAATTACGACGATAAAATTCTATGGTAAGCTCGACGAGTTCGGCGACGGTGAACGTTGCGCGAGGATGGTCATTACTGCGGCGGTTGATGCAGTATGCACAATCGTAGATGCAATGATTAGTGAGCATGATTTTGAGCAGCGAGATACAACGGCCGTCTTCCGCAAAACTGTGGCAGATGCCCATCCCGCCGACAGTATTGCCCAACCCGCCGGAATTGTTGCTCCGCACCGTCCCGCTTGAGGCACACGAAACATCATACTTAGCCGATTCGGCCAAGATCTTCAGTTTCTCCAATATCGTCTCATTCATCTCCGTAACTATTAACCGGTTATCAATCAAAACAACACACTTTCGTGCGTCAAAGTTAAGGATATTTTTCGATAACTTAAATGCTTTCCGGAAATTATTTATTAACAATGTTGTCTTTTGATTCCGAATGTTACGGGGGGGGAATAGAGCAAACTTCAACCGCCCGACTTTCAGTTCACTCCATTTTGCATCTGCTGGTTTATAATATGCCAATGCATAACGTTGATGGATACTGTGGAATAGGTTTCAAACTCTTCAATGGGTTCTATATCATAGAAATGAGGGTCTATTATATCATTGGGGTTCGCGATACCGGGTCCTTTGAGACTTGTAACTGATATTTGGTATATGTGATTGCGGCGAACACTACATATATTAGGGCCTAATTCAGCCGAAACATCACGAACAAAGCCTCTATAAAAGCAATAACCATGCCAATATTCCTGAAGTTTGGGCGGGATATTACCGGTTGTGGATTTAAAATTCAAAATACAGTCTATAATACTATAATATTCAGATATTTCAGAATGAGAAGATGGAGTAGTGGCCGGGTCATAATTTGGACTTGTATGTAGAACACACCATCCGATGTAACGTTTCAAATTATCCTTTCCCCAAATGAAAATACCGGTAGTGTCGGTTGACTGTATGTAATACATCGTATCTCTGCCATCAGCAGGCGACCAAACAGGGTCAGGGGCAGGATTTCCGGTTGCATAAGTTATGTTACCAACATTGTCAACATTAATCACATATTTATTTGGTTTGTACCTACCGGCATATAAAACAAATGTTGTATAAGCATTAAGCGTATATTTATTGTTGTTTTCAGTAACAAGTACCCTGTTGTTTATACCAAATGTTTGATTTGAAGAACATGAATTCAACTGCGCTAAAACTTCATTAACTGAAAGATCCTGTTGTTCATACGTCTTGAATGTTGGTATCCAGCGGCTGTTATCCATTTGTTTAGACCAGTTAGGGTTGGAACTTTCAGCATAGGCAAAAGGTATTGCCCCGATGGAATCATATAACGTTCCTTTGAGTTTCATTCCGTCGAATTGTTGAAAAGGATATGTTGATGTATTGATATTTCCAACTGCCCATTTTTGTTCCGGCACAAAGACGCCTCTGTTGTCTAACGTGTCTCCCCCGAAGTTGGAAGGTTGAGTGCCGGCATTATTTAAAACTGCGATCGGTATAGTCTCCATAGCAATTTGTGCCAACGCGCGTTGAACATTGATCCATAAAGCATTCTTCCCATTGTAATTTGACATGTCAGGAGTTGCATTTCGGGATTCTTCCGCTGTTGTTGAAGGCCTGATTGTGAATATGCAAGTGGATAGGTAAGTACTTCCCGTAATTGAAGAAAAATCGGATGTTTGATAATCTTTGTCTCCCCAGTTTGACATAAAATATCCTGAGCCGGACCCGTAAATGCCATTTAAAACGCCATTAGAGGGCGTTCCATCTCCACTTAGTGCCTTAATTAAACCATCAGCAGTTGTACTTGTTGGAGTATAAGAGGTAGTTGTTTGAATCTGAAATGTCGAAGCGCCTGTTGACCAAAGTGGAGCATTGATTTCAGAAAATGGTTTGGAAGTTGCGATACTTACTGGGTCTGTCCAATCCACTCCAAGATAATCCGGAGAAGCTGTGTTTGAAGTAGTCCCTTGACCATGTGCAATCAGTTTATCGCCACCAAGATTTGCAGCAACGTAAATTAATTTCGTTCCGGAATAGCATTTCACAGTAATTTTCTGATATGCAGCGAAATCCGTTAATGTCATGTATCCCATTGCTTCGGGGGTGCCGTCTAACTTGTAGATAAACATCGCCACGTCGTGTATGGCGTTCTCATTGGCGCTACCTGCTTGGTCGTAGTCGCCGGAATAGACCGTAGGGTCCATTGTGTTCAATGTGAATGTGACGTGGGTTGGCTCGCCCTGTCCTTCATCCTTACGTTGTTCAACCTCCTC
>JAISUX010000131.1 GCA_031271805.1 Tannerella sp. | reverse complement strand
GGGTGATGAGCGTCACCGCAGCCGAATTGTCAAGCAATTCCTTTATTAACAGCGATTTATCGACATAATAGTAATTTGCAACCTGATTGTCGAAAAAACTGTCTCCTATTCTTATACGTCTTCTTTCCATAATTGCGCCGTTTTGAATATTTACGGCTACAAAGATAATGCTTTTTATTGTATTTTGAAACAATAAAGCGGCTAAAACCGTCTCAATGCAAATGTTTTTCTCGCAGCAAGTCTATCTCACGGCCTTACAATATCCGTCAGTTTTATCGCTTGGAAAACAAGATGCGCAGTACTTCCTTCATATAAAATACCAACCGTTTCCTTGTCTATACTCAATTTCAACCATCATCAGCAAAACTTCGGCATATCTATAAAAATCACTCCTTTTATTTCAGTTTTCCTTTCCTTAATGTTTTAGAATTAAACAATTTAGAGTGTGTACCTGTGTCAAATAGCAGTAACGTCAACGCCTCGTCTTCCTGAATCCACACCAATAGCCAATTAGGTTGGATATGGCACTCCATCACTTTTTTGTTGGGAATTTGTTTAAATCCTTTCAATGGATGCGAGAAATAAAAATCTTCCAACTTACCGGTCTGAACAAGTTGAGTAACAGCACTTAACAGCAATCGCAAATCTTTCCCTGACCTATAACTTGCTTTTACGTTCTTTTTGAACGTATGCGTATAATCCAAGTCATATTTTGGATTCTCAATTACGGTAATTCCCACAAAAAAATCAACATCTGTCAATCTGCAACTTTGTTCAGCGCTATTATTCATTGTTTCGCCCTTTTTATCGCGTGATAAATTCTACCGGCCTTCAAATCTTCAAAAGCGCTTGACAAACTTGATTTTTTGTCTATTTTAGGCGTAACCAAACCTGTTGAAAGCATATAATTCACGAGGTTTTGCGCCTTTAAATTACGTGGATTGTAGTTTAAAATCAATTCTGCCATAATTTTTATCTTTTGCATTTAATTTTCGACCGCAAATTTACAACTATTTTTCTAAATCTCAACTATTTTTCGATCCTTTTTTTTCAAAGGTAAACCGTCAACCTAAATAATCAAAAACTTACACGTCGCCTGCAAAGATTAAAAAGGGGCTGTCCCGAAAGTTCAGCCCCTTTTTATTTTTAATAATTACTGTTTTGCGTCAATGAGCCGCCAACGTAGTCTATCTCGTTCTGCGGAATCGGATATGGCCATGTTTTGTCGGTAACATTTGTGCCTGCACCCGTATAAATGCCTTCGGGCGTCTTGCCGAAAGCTTGCATTTTGGACACAAAAGTACCCCATCGCAACAAATCATACAAACGCAAGCCTTCTCCTCCGAGTTCCACACGGCGCTCGTGTCGAATCGCGGCCCGTAAATCATCGCTAATTTTCACTTTGTAGTTCTTATCGAATATTTCTTCTGTAACCCGTTGATCTTCCGGAATATTATATTTCCTGAATTTGGCATACGTATCAACAGGCGAAGTAGTCACAAATGCTCTATGACGGATACGGTTCAAAATGTCAACAGCAGTTTGTTTGTCTCCATTCGTCTCCACCAAACATTCGGCATACATCAAAAGCACATCGGCATAGCGAATATGATAGAAAGTCCAATCAGTATCCAATAATCCGCCTGTCGGACGCCGTGAAAAGTCCGGATATTGCTTACGACTGTGAAGCAAAGTATAGTTGTCATAGCCGGAATAATCGTGAACTTCATCTGTTCCGTCGGTCTTTTCAAAAATATCACCGGAAGACAGAATCGTATGTACTAAGCGTGGATCTCCGATTTCGTATTCGCTCACCAAATCGTATGTAGCACATTCTCCGCCCCATCCGCCGACAGCGCCGCGACCAATATTCAATTGCGGACATACGCTACCTCCGGTATATCCGGGAATATACGCACGAAGCGTTATAAAGATAGATTCTTTCGATTTATAGCCCTTATCTACGCTGTTAAACAAGTCTTCGTAATCATCAATCAAGTCATAGCAATTGGCCTCTATTACGGTTTTTAAGTCCGAAAGAGCATTTGAATAATTACCGTTAAACATATTGACCCTGGCGCGAAACGCCATAGCCGCTTCTTTTGTTACCCGTCCCAATTCGCTTTCGGGTAAGTTCTTGGCACTGGGCAGATTGCTGTTAATTGCCGCATCCAGATCAGATACGATAAACTGCATAACGGCCTCTTTATCCGACTTCTCAATTGTACCTTTGTCAACGGCATTCAATGGTTTGTCAATAATCGGAATATTAGCAAATACAGTGGCCAGATCGTAGTAATAGAAAGCGCGCAGAAAATGAGCTTCCGCGATCCAACGTTGCTTTGTTTCCGTTGACACCAATGTTCCGCCGGACTGAACCAATACTGTTTCGGGCGTTACTAAACTCAGGAACACATTACAGTGAGCAATAGCATCACGATAGCGGTGATTCCACGTATCGGTAAGCAATGAGCTGGTAGGCAGCGGATTCCCGCGAGCAACTTCAGTAATTGCTACGAGGTCGCCGGCATCGGAACCTCCTTTTGAAAAATCATCACATAACTGATCTCCAAAATAAAATTTAGCCGTCTGGTATGTCCAATGGTCAAGGATAGGAACATAGCAACGAGTTAAAAGTTTAAATCCGCCATCTTCCGTGCCCAAATAAGTTTCTTCATCAAGAGCGCCCATTGGAGGCCTGTCTAAAAAATCCTCCGAACATCCAAAGGCTAATGCACTGATGAACAAAAGTGCTATATATAACTTTGTCATTTTATCTATTGATTTCATAATAAAAATGTTTTAAAATTAAAATTTCATACTTAGTCCAAACATAAATGTCTGTGCTTGAGGATAATATCCCATATCAATACCCATATACTGCGGGTTATTACTGCCGATTTCCGGGTCAAGACCCGAATAACCGGTCATTGTCAACAGGTTCTGAGCTGCCACAAAAACTCTCAAATTATTGATTGTTATTTTCTTAGTCAGAGATGCAGGCAATGTATATCCTAACTGGATATTTTTTAGGCGCACATACGTACCGTCTTCCACATACCAATCCGACATTTCAAGGTTCATACGGCTGTTAGCGTCAATAGCGAAATTCTTATTGGTACTGCCCGCTCCGTTCCAGAAGGTCGTCAAAATATCTTTTGGTGCGTTATACCATCCTGTTCCGGAATAAATATCGTATTTCAGAATGTTAAGAATGTCATTGCCAACAGAACCTTGGAAAAATGCCGTGAAATCAAAGTTCTTGTATTCGGCTCCAAGCGTGAGACCAAAGGTAAAGTCGGGATGGGGATTACCTACCATCGTACGATCTTCATCATCTAATTTACCATCGCTGTTGATATCGACAAATCTTAAGTCCCCCGCCTGTGCGCTCGGCATTATTTTAGTGCCGTTATTGACGTATGAATCGACTTCCTGTTGAGTCTGGAAGACTCCATCGGTCTTGTAACCATAATAATAGCCTATGGGCTGTCCGACTTCGGTCATCGTATAGGTAAAATAATTAAGGTGGGTACCAGTGCCGGGAATATTTTTACCGCTACCTAAGCTTTCCACTTTGTTCCGGTAAGTTGACAAATTGCCGCTTACATGATAAGCAAAATCTTTTCCGGCAGTTCCATCATATCCGAGCGTAAACTCAAATCCTTTGTTACTGATACTTCCGGCGTTCATCCATGGATAGTTTGTCAATCCGAGAGAGGTCGGCAAAGGTAACTGAAGCAACATGTCCGACGTTTTGCGGTCAAAATAGTCAATCGTAGCACGCAATGCTCCATTAAGAAATGCCAAGTCTAAACCGAAGTCTGTTTGCCGTGTCGTTTCCCATTTCAAATCGGGATTACCCACATACGAACGGCCGCCGCTCAATTGAAGCGCAGCAGGATTACCGAACAGATAATAACTGCTGTTACCATACGTATTCAGGTATGCACCTGAGGTATAGTTGAGATTCTGATTTCCTATTTCACCCCATGCTACGCGCAGTTTGCCCTGCGACAGCCATGAATTGTCTTTCATAAAATCTTCTTCGGCAAAGTTCCATCCGGCAGAAAGCGAAGGGAACATACCCCACTTATTCCCTTTTGCAAAGGCTGACGAACCATCCCAACGAATATTCGCCGTAACCAAATATTTGTCCTTAAATGAGTAGAAAACACGACCGAAATATGAATTAAGACTGTATATACTGACATATCCGCTGGCGCCGGGGTTTATTGTTGCAGCATTGAGTATGCGCTGGTTGGGATCATTATTTACAATTCCCTGCTTGGAAGCGCCTATATATTCATAACGGTTCTTTTCGGCAGAAGTTCCGACCATGGCCGTGATGGAATGTTGGTCATATCTATTGCTGAATGTGAGATAATTATCAAATACCCAATAATCCGTATTTGAAACCCCTCTGCTCACCGAAGCATAAGATGAATACTCGTCTCCGTCAAGATAATACTTCGGCGTGAATCCATCGCTCTGGTTTCTGTTAAGGTCTAAAGAGATGCTTGATTTGAATACAAGTGACGGCAGAAGTTTGACCTCGCCTGTTACATGCGCTTTAGTCACTATTCCATGCCATAAATTCAATGCCGAACGTTCAACCTGCGCAACGGCATTGGATTTATTGGAATAAAGTACGCCGGCATATCTCGAATAAGGATTCGTAGGTTCATAACCGGACATCAATCTCGCTTCCAGAAAACTCGGAATATCTACCAGATTATCTCTGTAAACAGGAGTAATAGGGTCGGCTGTTTCCGTATTGAAAACCGTTGCCAGCCATGGATTGTTTTCATCAAGATTTCTCCTTGATTCGTATATCACAGCTATGTCGGCCGACACTTTCAGCCACTTAGTCACTTCCGAATCCAGATTTAACCGGCCTGATAACCTGTCGTAATCAGATCCTTTCAGGATACCTTTGTGCGTCATATAATTAAAACTGGCTCTGTAATTCAGCTTATTTGTGCCGCCGAATGTTGCAAGATTGTAACTATGCAGCGGCGTTTCCATCATCGGACGTGTGGTTTCTTTCCACCAGTCGGTTCCGGCGCGTCCACCGTTTTTCTCCAGAAAAGTAAGAATTTGCTCCCTTTTTTCCGGCGTAGCAAAATCTTCCATCAGTTCCCTCCCGGCGGCAGAATAAGCTCGGTTTTTGTATTCCATGAAACCCTCGGCATCAAGCATGTCATAACGCTTGGCGATATTTTGGAAACCTATACTCATATCAAATTCGATACCGCTTCTGTATGCTTCGCCGGCAGCGCCGCGCTTGGTTGAAAGGAGGATCACTCCGTTAGCAGCTCTCGCCCCGTATATTGCCTGGGCGGAAGCATCTTTCAGCACCTCAATACTTTCGATATCACGAGCATTCAACCATCCGATATCCGTTTGCGGCAGACCGTCAACCACATAAAGCGGGTTGTTGTCGTTTAACGTACCGACACCACGAATACGAACCGTGCCTAAAGAACCTGGACTGCCCGACGTGGCTGTAATAGTAACTCCCGCAGCCTTGCCTTGCAAAGCATCAGCTGCGCTACGCAACGGAAGGTTGGCTATATCATCGCCTTTCACCTGCGACACTGCACCTGTAAGATCTCTTTTCTTGAACGCACCGTAACCGATAACAACCACTTCATCCAAACGCTGAATGTCTTCAAGCAGAGTAATGTTGATAGTCGTTTGATTATTAACATTGATAGCCTGATTCAGGTAACCGATATAGGATACCGACAGAATAGCGTCCGCCGGCACATTGTCAAGCGAATAATTGCCGTCAATGTCCGTAATAGTTCCAATGGTCGTCCCCTGCACAGTAATATTAGCGCCTATGAGCGCTTCACCTCTTGAATCAACTATTGTACCGCTGATTCGTCTTCCTTGAGCATATATTTCCATATTTCCCGCAACCAACAGGATAAACAGGATGTACAAAATTTTACATCCGTGAAATCTGCTCTTTCTTTTTGTGTAAAAACTCATTGTCATTTAATTATTTAATTTATTACTACTTTATTTCTTTGATTACTTTATTGTAATAATCAATACATTGCTTTATATCAGGAACTGAATTTTCCCAATTATATTCATATTCAATGGAAAGAATACCCTTGAAATTTTGTTTTTTTAATTCGGTCAACATTCCCTTGACATCTAAAATACCCGTCCCCCATATCACGTCATGCTGTTCGGCCTCACCTTCCTGCTTTTCCGCTATATCTTTGAAATGCAGAGAGATAAGCCTGCCATCCAACGTTTTCAGACATTCTATCTGATTCAGCCCTTCGCGACGCCAATGGCCTACATCTGCGCATGACCCTATCAATTTACTGCGTTGCGCAATCTGCTGCAACAGAAATTCAGGTTTCCAGTAAGTCGATGGCTGCGGATGATTGTGTACCGACACTTTTATATCATATTCCTTCGCCAGTTTTTCAACAATATCCCAATCCTCAATCCTCGGTTCGCAAGTGATAAAATCCATATCCATGTCTTTTGCAAATGCGAACATTTTTTGCCAATCTTCGGGATTATCCGTCACAAACACACCCGTACCAACGATTTTTATGCCTTTGGATTCAGCCAAAGCCTTAATTTCTTTTCGTGTCTGTTCATCCATATCAAATCCGAATACCTTGTCTCCCCATTTGCCTCCGAGCTTATGTCCGGGATAAACCTCAATGTATTTGATTCCTAATTCATGAGTTTTGTCCAAAGCTTCCGACAACGAAAACAGATGGAACGTATAAGACTGCATACCTAAACTAAAATCGTTAACCGTGGATTGTTCTTTCGTTGCACCGCTTTTACATGTTACCAAAAAGACGCTTACAACAGCAACGCAAATGAACCTCATAATTTTATACAACTTAATCATAATTTCCTGATTTTAAATTATTTACCTTGGCATATCCGGAAGCGAAAAGCCATTCTGATACGTATGTTTAATCCATTCATCAGCCATTTCGGCGGCATTGAATTCCTCATATTTACGGTCGAAACGCGGATCGCCGTCTATCACCTTGAAATCGTCAACTGTAACTATCTTGATTTTATCCGTCGGAGAGATATTTGTAAACCGCATATTCTCCCCATCCCACTGTAACTCACGATGTAAGCCCTGCAAGCCGGAAAGACGAACCGCCAAAACGCCCATAACAACCATTTCGTTGAACGGACCGGAGAACTGAAAATTCGATGACGCTTCTATCCTGTTATCCGGAGACTCTTTACATGCTCGTATCCAGTCCTGTTCATGCGCATTCGTCGCCCAAATATTTCCATTACCGCCATTCACGCGCGGTATGACGGGTTTGGGTTGATTGAAATGTTCCATATCCGATACCGGAAGCAGAGTCGGATTCATGCCGTAGCACCCTGTCATAATTTTCCCCTTAGTACCTATAAATATAATACCTCCGTTTTCATCCCCCATCATCTGACCATCTTTCAGTTCTGACGGACGAGGAGGCATCAATCCCCCGTCATACCAATATACTTTCACTTCGGGCATCTTCACGTAGCCCTTTGGCGGTCTGGCAGGGAAAGTGTAAGTAACCACCTGCGCATGAGGAGGCGAATCTATGTTACTCAATGTTGAACTGCCGATTACGCTCGTAGGATACTTCAAGTCTAACGCCCAGTATAACGGATCCATGATGTGGCAAGCCATATCGCCAAGGGCTCCGGTGCCGAAATCCCACCAACCACGCCAATTCCATGGCGTATATACCGGATTGTAAGGGCGCTTCTTGGAAGGACCGATAAACAAATCCCAATCCAATGTCTTGGGCGTTTTCACGATTTCCTTAGGCGCCTGTAAACCTTGAGGCCAAATCGGACGGTCTGTCCAGCAATGCACCTCATAAACCTCGCCTATCACACCTGACTGTATCCATTCGGCTATCTGGCGACACCAGTCAAATGAGTTGCCCTGATTACCCATCTGAGTGGCAACGCGATACTTCTTTGCAAGCTTCGTCAGCAAACGCGATTCGTAAACAGAATGTGTAAGCGGCTTCTGCGTGTAACAATGCTTGCCTAATGTAATTGCATGCGCCGATACCCCTGCATGAGTATGGTCAGGAGTAGCAACCAACACAGCATCAATGGATTTACCCATTTCGTCAAACATGACACGCCAATCATTATAACGCTTGGCATTGGGATAGTCGTTAAAAGTCTTTCCGGCATATCCCCAATCCACATCGCATAACGCAACGATGTTTTCAGTACTCATGTTCGCCAAATTACGACGTCCCATACCTCCAACACCTATACCGGCAATATTAAGCTTATCGCTTGGCGCTGTCATGCCAAAAGACTTGCCCATTACCGAACGCGGCACAATTGTAAAACCGACTGCCGCCATAGCACCGGCTTTTAAAAACTTTCGTCTTGAAATTTCTCTTTTCATACCCTTCATTCCTTCCATGATTTTAATTTCTCCTTGCTACTTATGAAAATATTTTAATTAGACCACAAAGTAAAAGAAAAAATAATTATAATACAAGTGTTTTTATGAAATTTTTTTAGTTAAATATTCATAACGGATTAGACTTCGTAGATTTGATGCGCTAAATCATGCCGAGTATTTTACCGCGAGCCAACAGACATGCCCCGATAATTCCGGCTCTTTCACCCAATTTTGAGACTTTTATCTCGGTGTCCTGGCTTACAAGATTCAAGGAATATTTGCGTATGGCGCTTTTTATGGGAAACTCCAAGTATTCCGAGGCCTGAAACAGATAGCCACCCAGAACAACCAACTCCGGATTGAAGATATTTATCAGTCCGGCAATGCCTTTGCCTAAGGTAATTCCCATGCGTTCAAGGATTTCGATACTCAAAACATCTTCTTTCCTGACGGCGTTGATAAGGTCGTTCAATGCTATCGGTTCATTACGGTCGATTTTCTCGGATAATATCGTGCTGCTGCCGGCATGATAACGTTCGAGGACTATACGATGCAAGGCCGAACCCGACGCCTCGGTCTCAAGGCATCCTTTCTTGCCGCAATGACACAGCACTTCGTTGTCGAAAAGGCAAAAATGCCCGAACTCGCCCGAAAATCCCGACTTGCCGTAAAAAGGCTTGCCGTCGATGATTATGCCAAGCCCCAAACCCCAACTCATATTGACAAAAAGCACATTCTTCTCGCCTTTCACAACTCCTTGCATATACTCGCCGTAAGCCATCGCCCTCGAATCATTCTCAACATACACCTTGATTTTGAGCTTCTCCTCCATAATCTGCGCCAATGGTTTTTCCTGGAAATAGAAAATGCTGTAACTGTATCCCGAAACGGGGTTGACACGTCCGGAAATATTCACGCCGATAGCAAAAATCTTACCTTCAAGCGCCTTCAACGACTTGACGAAAATATCTATTCTTTCGCAAAGGTCATTGAGCGACTCCATCGTGTTTTCCATCTTATACGGCATATTCTCTTCTATCCTCACTTTACCGCCTTTAAAATCAAGTACGCCGAGATTAATCCTATCGCAAAGGACGTCAACGCCTATAAAATATCCCGTCGAGGGATTCAAGCCGTAAACACTCGGCATACGTCCGCCGCTCGTCTCCTGTTTGCCGAAGTCCACAATATACCCGTCATCCAGCAACTCCCCGATTATCTTTGTAACAGTCGGGATACTCATGTTTATTTCCCTGCATAACTCGGCAATCGTAGAGTCGCCGTTGGTTATGTATGAACAGATGATTTTCTTTTTGAGCGCATCATTCCTGTTCGTCGAATCGTTTGAAATAAAAAGACTTTTCATCATGTATATCATAAAATCGTTGTGACAAAAGTACTCAAACTTTTCGATACTTGATATATATAATTGAAGTTTTTTTTGCCGTTTTAAATAATATAGCTGATTATCAATCGAATAAACAACGGACTTATACAAAGAAAAGGGGAACGATATCTCATCGTCCCCCTTAACATTAAAACTAAATCTAAACAAAAACACTAAAAATGATATCACTCCTGTCAACAAGAGTTTCCTTGCACCTTACTTCCACATTCCACAAAGAAAACAAGGTGTTATCTCTTCCTTTCTCGCATCATCTGATCGAAAAATTCCCGATCAGCACCCTGATACTTAATAATTTGCTCTGCGGTCAAAATCTTCTTGAACTTTTCCAGATACTCCTTGTCGAGATTATCCGTCTTTGCCTTAACTTCTTCCCGGCAATTCAAGAGTTTTTGATATTCCGCATCCGATTTGTCTTTTTTCCCTCTAATCTCATGTTCCAACCTTCGACAGTCACGCCCTGCCTCAAATTTTTTTATAATCAACTCGTTTTCGACTGGAAAAAAGACCGCTGCTACCTCTGTAGCCAGCCCGATTTTCTCCGCAATAAAAGCATTGCGTTTTGCCACAAACGCCTCTCTATCAAACGTTCCAGGCCTGTTTCCGCGACGATTATTATCATTATCCTGCGCAAAACCCTGCAAAGATAATAATAATATTGCAAATAAAAAAATTATTTTATAAAAATTTTTCTTCATCTGTCAATTTTCATTGAAATAATCACCAATATAAGATACTGCATACTTGTCGGCATACATATCTTCAATATAGTCCAAAAACTCTTCATCTTCATCGACTTCCTCATATACCGCAACAACAGCAGGAACGCTGTCCGGCGAAGTATCGGCAGTCTTGTTAAGGACATTGAATAAGATTATAACCCCGGCAAAAGCGGCTGCCATATACAGCAACGGCTTGACGCGGTCGTAAAACGACACCACCTTGGGTTGCACAACAGTCTTTTCGGGCAAACGGCTCATAATATCATCCGTCAAATGCTCGAAATAGCCTCCAGGAACGCGAAACGGATTCCTGCCTCTTAATTCATCCAATTTATTTTTTTCTATACTCATATACTCTTCCTCCAATTTTTTTCCAATCGTTTGACTGATTGTTTAAAAAAAGGTTTAAATGTCATCTGTTAAAATCGCCTCAATTTTTTTTACCGCATGATGATACGAGGCTTTCAGGGCGCCTACGGATGTCCCCAGAATGTCGGACATATCTTCGTACTTCATGTCATCGTAATACTTCATATTGAATACGAGACGCTGCTTTTCGGGCAAGGTCAGGATCGCTTTCTGAAGCTTCTCGTCGATCTCATCGCCATCGAAATACTCATCCGACTTGAGCGTTTCGAGAAGATAAACATCCGTATCGTCAATAGAGACGTTGTTCATCGTCCGTTGCTTATTCAGAAAGGTGATACACTCGTTAACGGCAATCTTGTGCATCCATGTCGATAACTTGGAATCGCCCCTGAAACCGTCAATATTCATCCATGCTTTCATAAACGTGTCCTGCAGGATGTCATTGGCGTCGTCATGATTCATCACCATCTTTCGAATCTGCCAGTACAATTTGTCACTGTACAGCGAAACGACTTGTGTAAACGCGCTCCTTTGTGTCGCCGGATCGCGCAAACGTTCAACTAATTCTTCTTCACTGTACTGCTGCATCTTACCTTAACTTCATTTTTTTCAGGCGCAAAGGTAATACAATAATTATTTCTACCAAAAATTTTTGGGGAAATATTTTTTTCGTTCGGTAAATTTGTCGTACCTTCGCCGCCGATTTTTTCTAAAATTTTAATGTTATATGAAGACTAAAGTATTTAACGAAAGGCGTAAAATCCGCTTCAAAAGATTTGTGCGCAAGGCATACGGCGCGTTCAACAGTATGCACAAAGTTATTAATATCGGCGTTGTGGCTGCCTGTACGCTTACGTTCGCAAATTCCACAAGAGCGCAGGGACAGTCTGTAGCAACGAATCACCGGACTGAGGGCGAGATGCTCGAACAGGAACTCGAAGAAGTGACGGTCACGGCCTCAAGGACGGAAATACCGTTGAGCCAAACGGCAAAACTCGTCACCGTAATAACCCGCGACGACATTGCGCGAGCACCCATCCAAAGCATCGAAGACCTGCTCAACTATGCAGCCAACATCGACGTCGTTCAGCGCGGCGGGCATGGCGTTCAGGCAGATATCTCAATCCGCGGCGGCTCGGCCGACCAGACAGCCGTACTCCTCAACGGCGTTAATATCTCTAATCCGCACACAGGACACTACAGTTTCGATATTCCCATCAACCTTTCCGACATCGAGCGCATAGAAATACTCCA
This sequence comes from Tannerella sp., assembly GCA_031271805.1. Classification (GTDB taxonomy): domain Bacteria; phylum Bacteroidota; class Bacteroidia; order Bacteroidales; family Tannerellaceae; genus Tannerella. Next base: position 41,932 of record JAISUX010000131.1, on the reverse strand, counting down.
CGGGCCGTCCGCTCTCGTCTATGGCTCAAGCGCCTTCTCCGGCGGTATCAACATCATCACGAAAAAAGAACCCGACGCACGAATCGCCGCCAAACTCAAAGCGGGCATGCACGCGCTCGCCGACGCCGAAATACGCGGTGCAACACAAGCGGGCATAGCAAACCTAAGCCTCTCGACAGGCTACCGACGATCGGACGGATATATCGCCAACAGCGACTATGACATATACAATGTCTTATTCCAAACAAATATCAAGCCCAAAAAAATCAACATCATGGCGGGATATAATAATAAGTCTTATGGCGCAAACACCTTTTACTCAGCGCTTTACCCCAACCAATACGAACGGACGTCGGAGATACTCGGAGCAGTCAGCGGCATGTTCGGGCAAAAACTGAAATTCATTCCCCAAATCTACTGGACACGCCATTTCGACCGCTTCGACCTGATAAAAAACACCGATACAGGCCGCAACTACCATCGCGGCGATACTTATGGGGCGAACATGATGTTTCTCTACACCTCGACTTTGGGAAATACCCATTTCGGAGGCGAAATGCGGCGCGAAGACATCATGAGCAGCAAACTGGGCAAACCGCTCGCCTCGCCGCACGGTCGATACACGAACTACGACGGCAGGACGCTGACAAATATCGTTATCGAACATACCCTGAATTTACACAGGTTCACATTCTCTGCCGGTGCGCTCGCGAACTACAACACGCTGCAGGGCGACAAACTCCGTTTCTATCCTTCGGCAAGCATGGCCTACCGCCCTGCCGAGGGGCTGAAAATAAACGCTTCATGGTCGCGCTCGTCGCGCCTGCCGACATTTACAGACCTCTATTACACAACCGAGACGCATACGGCGAACGAGACCTTGAGACCTGAGACATCCGAATCCTTCGACCTTGGCGTCACTTACAAACGGGGATATTTCGAGGCCTCGCTGACAGGCTACATCATGAACGGACGCAACATGATAGACTGGGTGCGTGAGGCGAGCGACGAGAAATGGGCGTCGTGGAACCATACCGAAGTCGATAAACGAGGCGTCGAAGCTCAAGTCCGCACGCTGTTATGGTATATCATGCCTTTCATGGGGCAAACATCCACATTTGCAGTCAGTTACGCCCATATAACGCAATCATGCGACAGTAAGGGACTTGAGTCGCGTTACACACTCAACTACCTGCGCGACAAACTGACCGCAGGCCTCAACCACAATATCCTGAAAGGCTTAACGGCAAGCTGGAACTTCCGTTTCCAAGACCGCACAGGATCTTTCCGCCTCTATGAAAACGGTATCGACAAAGGCCTCCACGACTACCCGCCCTTCTCTACTCTCGACTTAAGGCTGATTTACAACCTGAAAAAAGTAAATATTAATCTGGATTTCAACAACATATTTAATGAACAATATTATGACATAGGGAATGTCCCGCAAGCCGGATTTTGGCTTATTGCCGGATTAGAATGGATTTTTTAGGCGCATATTTTTGCTATTATCATGTTTTGTACTATCTTTGCAATGACATGACTTATATATTTTACTTTGCAAACATCATATAAAGACATGATAAATAGTTTATATTATGGCAATTAAGCAGCAACAAAGGGTAAGGCAGGGACTTGAACAAAGGCAATGGCTCTCGCCGCAGCAGATACAAACGATAAAGATGTTGGAACTTCCGACCCTCGAATTGGAAGAATATATAAAAAACGAACTCGAAGAGAATCCCGCCCTCGAAGAAGGCAAGGAGATAAAGGCCGAAGAGAATGATTTCGGCGGTGAAAACGAGGACGACGATTACGATTCGCAGGATGCCAACGAAGACTTGTCGTTAGGCGACTATATGTATGAGGATGATATCCCCGACTATAAACTTGCCGAAATAAGCAGTCGCGAAGAGCATAGGGAGAGTGTGTCCTACAATAGCGACTTGTCGCTATCGGACTACCTTCTCCAGCAGTTGCAGTTGCAAGATTTGCCCGAAACGGACAGGAAAATCGGCGAATATATCATCGGGAATATTGATGACTACGGTTATTTGAGCTGCGATCTCAAGACGATAAGCGACCAGATTGCTTTCCAGTCGGGCGAAGAATACGGCGAAGAAGAGCTGTCGGATGTACTGTCGATAATCCGCGATTTCGACCCTCCCGGCGTGGGCGCGATGAATTTGCAGGAATGTCTGCTTCTGCAGCTGAAGAAACGCAAGGATATAAAGGAACGCTTGCTCGCAATAAAAATCCTGTCGCATTACTTCGATGATTTTTCGGGCAAACACTTTGAGAAGATACGCAAATCCCTAAATATCAGCGAAGAACAAATGAAATCCGCTATAGAAGGGATAAAATCGCTCAATCCTAAACCCGGAAGTAACTGGGATAATTCGATGACGACCATAATGAATCATGTCACTCCCGACTTCATTGTCGAAACCGCCGGCGATGGCATTACGATGTCTCTCAACAACGGTGGCATCCCCAACCTCAGGATAAACCGCGAGTATGCCGATATGCTCAAGGACTATTCGGGGAACAAGGCCAACCGGACGGCCGACATGAAAAGCGCCGTAATGTTTGTCAAGCAAAAAATTGATGCGGCACAAGGCTTTATTGATGCGGTGAGACAGAGGCAGGAGACATTGGAACGCACTATGGATGCGATTATCCGGCTACAGAGTGATTTTTTCCTTTATGGCGACGAGAGCAAGCTGCATCCTATGATACTCAAGGATGTAGCCCAAAAGACGGGGTATGACATTTCGACTATCTCGCGTGTGAGCAACAGCAAGTATGTTCAGACTAACTTCGGCGTCTATCCGTTGAAGTTTTTCTTCTCCGAATCGGCGCAAACCGAAAGCGGAGAGACCGTTTCAACGCGCAAAATCAAGCAAATAATCAAGGACGAGGTGGATGCCGAAGACAAGAAAAAGAAGCCGCTTACCGACGAGGAGCTTACGGCGAAACTGAAGTCGAGAGGCTTTGCAACGGCACGGCGCACGGTTGCAAAATATCGCGAACAGTTAGGCATACCCATCGCCCGCATGAGAAAAGAAATTTAATTTTTTGAAGATATGAAACCAATTGTAAGCATCATCATGGGCAGCACGTCCGACCTTCCGGTCATGGAAAAGGCTGCCGGATTCCTCAACGAGATGGAAATCCCGTTCGAGATGCACGCTCTGTCGGCGCATCGCACGCCCGAAGCGGTCGAAGAATTTGCCCTGAACGCCGAAAAACGCGGGATAAAAGTTATAATCGCGGCGGCCGGCATGGCGGCGCATCTATGTGGGGTTATCGCCTCAATGACGGCCTTGCCTGTTATCGGCGTGCCTATCAACTCGACACTCGACGGTATCGACGCACTCCTCGCCATTGTACAGATGCCGCCGGGAATACCGGTTGCAACCGTCGGCATCAATGGCGCACTCAACAGCGCTATCCTCGCAACGCAAATCCTCGCAACATCGGACGCCGAACTGCGCAGCAAACTCCTCGCCTATAAGGAAGGGCTTAAGAATAAGATCGTTAAAGCAAACGAGGAACTCAAAAAAGTATCATACAAATACAAGACGAATTGACGTCAATGGACTTTTTTAACTATCGTAGAAGAGAATCATCGGTCGTACGGATTGGCGATACGCCTCTGGGCGGCGCCAACCCCATACGAGTACAGTCGATGGCGAATGTTTCGACCATGGATACCGCCGCAGCGGTCGAACAGGCCGTACGCATGATTGAGGCGGGCGCCGAGTATGTGCGCTTTACCGCACAGGGCGAACGCGAAGCGCGTAACCTGCACGAGATCCGCGAAGCGCTCAATGCCCGCGGCTACACGACCCCTATCATCGCCGATATTCATTTCAATCCCAAAGCTGCCGACGTAGCCGCATTGTACGTTGAGAAAGTCCGCATCAATCCGGGGAATTACATCGACAAAGCGCGTAAATTCGAGACCATAGATTATTCCGACGAAGAATACGATGACGAATTGCGGAAGATACGCGAGCGTTTCACACCCTTCCTCCGGTTGTGCCGCGAGCATGGCACGGCAATTCGCATCGGGGTCAACCACGGCTCATTGTCCGACCGCATCATGAGCCGTTACGGCGATACGCCCGAAGGTATGGTCGAATCATGTATGGAATTTTTGAGGATATGCCGCGACGAAGCGTTCGACGATGTTGTCGTGTCGATTAAGGCCTCGAACACGGTTGTGATGATTCGCACCGTAAGACTTCTTGTGCTGACAATGGACGCCGAAGGGATGAAATATCCGCTGCACCTTGGCGTGACGGAGGCGGGCGACAGCGTGGACGGACGCATCAAAAGCGCCATAGGAATAGGAACGCTGCTTGCCGACAATATCGGCGACACAATCCGCGTGTCGCTGAGCGAGGAACCCGAAGCCGAAATCCCTGTCGCGCAAAAACTTATAGAATATATTAATGTACGCGCGCGAGGCCGTTTCATCACGGCCGCCCCTTCACGGCTGTTTGATCCCATCCGCCCCTCGCGACGCAAAACACGCATTGTTGACGGTATCGGCGGCGACTTACCGCCGCTCATCGCTCCCGAAATACAAACTTGCCGAAACGCAAAATTTATCGAACTGAGATATGACGATCTCAATGATACGACTATCAACCGGCTAAAAACCGAGCTTGACACAGTTCTGATTTTGAGCGGTAAGCATATCAACTGCACCGGCGAGATGCGGGCGTTTATGCACCGGCTTCTCGATGCCGACTGCGATGTGCCGGTAATCCTTCGCCGCGATTACAGCGAAAACGATCCCGAAACGCTGATGATTAAGGCGGCCGTCGATTTCGGCTCACTGTTGGTTGACGGCTTCGGCGACGGGATAATCCTCAACAACACCAACGATTCGGAAACGCCGTCTAAATTCCTCGAAGACTGCATGTTATCCATACTTCAAGCCACCCGTGTCCGTATCAGCAGCACCGAATATATTTCCTGCCCCGGCTGCGGGCGCACTCTCTTCGACCTGCAAAAGACTATCGCGCAGGTTAAGGCGGCGACATCGCATCTCAAAGGCACGAAAATAGCCGTTATGGGCTGCATAGTCAACGGTCCTGGCGAAATGGCGGATGCCGACTACGGATACGTCGGCGCAGGCAGAGGCAGAATAAGCCTCTACAAAGGCAAAGAATGTGTCCTTAAAAACATCCCCGAAGAAGAGGCCGTAGAACGGCTCTTGGAACTTATAAATACATTTTCTCATGAATAAAACATTTGTAAATCAACCGGTTAATAAAGCAATTCTGTTTGCTTTTTTCTTAGTTTTCAATTTTGGGCTACAGGCGAAGACAATTAAGGTTTTGGCCATAGGGAACAGTTTTTCCGAGGATGCCGTAGAGAATTATTTGCATAGTATCGCGGCAGCGGCAGGCGACACGATGATCATCGGAAACATGTACATCGGCGGCTGCTCGCTCGAAAGGCATTGGAACAACGCGGAGGGCGATTCCGCGCTCTATGCTTACCGAAAAATCGACGTAACGGGCAAGATGACGGAAACGAAAGGTAAACGGCTGTCGGAAGCCATTCCGGATGAGGATTGGGACTTCATTTCTTTGCAGCAAGTAAGCCATAATTCGGGCATATATAAAACATACTTTCCTTATATAGAGAAACTTATAGGATATGTTAGCTCTTTGGCGACTAACCCGAATATGCACTTCGTGCTGCATCAAACATGGGCTTACGCAACAACATCTACTCACTCCGGTTTTGCCAATTACGGACGAAACCAACAGAAAATGTACAAAGCGATTACAAAGACCTACAAACGTGTAGCCTCAAAGACAGGCATCGGCATCATTATTCCGGCCGGCACAGCGATTCAGAACGGTCGAACAAGCGTTATAGGCGATAATTTTTGCCGCGACGGTTACCATCTCGACCTGAAAGTCGGCCGTTTCACAGCAGCCTGCACCTGGTACGAGAAATTGAGTGGACACACCGTAGTCGGAAATACCTGTGCACCCGAAGGGATTTCGCCGGAAAACATACACATAGTCCAACAATCGGCGCATCTCGCCGTGCTAAAACCCTCACGTATAACCAAAATTCATTAATAATTCAATGTTTTACGATAATTTTATGCGTTTCGGATTTTGCGGCGTCACCATTGGAAATAATCAGAAAATAGATACCGCCGGAAAGATTTGAAACATTAAACTCTAATACTTTCTCGTTTGCCGATTTTGCCTGACGGCATAAATTACTCAAACTGTTATACAATCGGATGTCATAAGAACCGGCGGTTTCGTCTCCCAAATCCACATAAAGAATATCATTCACGGGATTAGGATAAATAGATATGGTTTGTATCGAAGATACAGGTTCATTTCCATTTTTATCACCGAACGCATCGGTATAATATATACTGGGTGATGCGTATTGAAACAGTCCCGTTTCATAAAGTTCACATGATATTTCCGCAGCATTTTTGTCCGAATTATGAGGAAGCGTGGCAAGATATTCAAGCCCCCCAGATTGTTCTATAGTCAAATGATAAATTTCCGCCTTTTCTTGCAAAACAGGATAATCATTATTTGATTTTAACCAAATATACAACCGATTCGTTAACGCCTCCCCATATATTCCAAAGACCGGAGTAGCATAAATGACGTCTTCTCTGGCATTCCACTCACGTTGTAATTCCAACATGTTTTCTTTACTTGTATTCGCCATCGTCACTAAATATGTACCAACAATACCTTCTTCAATATTTTCAATGCTTCCGGCGACAGTGTTCTGTAAAGCGTTGCTGATATCCGTTTCGTCAAGTATATTCGAGCATATTATCATTTTTGTTACTGACATCTCAAAGCACATTTTTTCGTTTTTATTATACCAGCATATATCATCTTGCCCGTCAACATAAACCGCCGCGATGCATAACAACAACCCACTTAAAAATATCCTTTTCATAATCGACTTTTTAATTCTTGTACGCTCCTTCATTTTCTTTAAAATTTAATTATATACAATTTATCACCTTATCTCAAACGAACAACCGGTTGATACTCGAAATGTATCTGCTATGGATGTCTCATTTGACCTGACGGTTAATTTGGAATTATTCGACACAGTAACGTTTTGAAGTGAGAAAGTGTTGTTGCAACTGCGAGCAAATTTATTTGATGTCAATGTTTGGTTAGACAGGCCGGCATAACAATACAGTGCGGCCTGCACTGCGGCTTCGGCATCAACTAATCCGTAACCGACCTCATTATTCCATGAACCGTTAGGATGCGCTGAGGTCGTTTCAAAAGTATAGTTGTAAAGTTTTTGTGTTGTCATACATATAATATTACGTACATCCGAAGCGGTAAGATTGGGATTTGCCGATAAAACAAGGGCGGCTATACCGGCAACTTGAGGACTTGCGGCTGAAGTTCCGCAAAAATCTGAACGATAATCACCGGCTGTTCCGCTCGCTTTGTTTTCCCCTAATGAACCTTGTAAATCAGTTGTATAGACTTTTGTACTGTTAATGCTATCCATACCTCCACCAACAGGCGCCACCACATCCAACTCATCGCCGTAATTAGAATCAGAAACGCGCCGGCCGACACAATTAACTGACCCTACCGCAATAACATTAGGTAAATTTGCAGGATAACACACTGCCGCACCACCATTATGGGAACAAAATACTAACACACATCCTTTCCCTCCTCTCCCATAATTAACACAGGAGTCAATAAGTTCATCATAAACGCTGTTAGTAGACCCTCCTCCCCATGAATTATTAATGACGTCTGCACCACCTGTTTGCCAAGCATATCGAAGTCCGTTCTTAATTCTATCATCATATCCAGATCCATTTGAAAACGCTTTTATAGGAATCATCTTGCATCCAGGAGCGACGCCTACTACTCCATAGGAGTTATTAATCGCTCCAATAACTCCGGCACAAGAGGTGCCGTGAGCATCATTACCTGAATAGCCACCATTAGACCCTCCTCCTGTGGCGTCATATCCCGGTAATAGATTCGTTTGAAGATCAGGATGAGTTAAATCAACTCCCTCGTCAACAATTGCAACTTTTATATTGCTACTTCCCTGTGTTATACTCCAAGCGGGTTCCACATTTATATCTATTCCAGGAGTTCCGTTACCCTGTCCTGTATTTTTCATGTTCCACTGGGCTGGCCATAACGTGTTGCCAAGAAGACCTTCTCTGTAAAAATTCGGATCAGCAAAATCTACCATTCCGGTTTCATATATTCTGCGACACACAGGAAGAATGTCTTTCATTTTGCAGGACAACGTCAACATGTAAATCTGAGCCTCAGGCCAAAACGCCTCAAGTTTTTCAACTTTACCGGACAATCCGCATTGTTTAATTATCTTCTCAATTGATTCATCATTTTTTGGCCTAAGAAAAATCCGGTTAGTCAAAGCCTGTAATACTCCATCTCTTTCATATTCTAACATATAATACCAATCGGTAATTTCATCTATGTCGGAAATAGTTTTCACATCAAAATTATCTTGGTCAACTTTCGCCTTTATCAAATCCGGACTGATAAACTCCACTGTTTCTAATTTGACATGTTGCCGTAACATTTCTCCTTTAATATTTGAAGATTTTGTTTTTAATATCAAAATATCCTTACGTATTTTAAAGGTTTCTTCTTTTCCATTCTTTGAATAGAAAAAATCAGACTGAGCAAACAAATTTGAAATTACTACAGTCAAAACTAAAATTAAATATATTCTGTTCATCTTTTTTTGCTTTTTTAATGTTTCACTAAAATTTTGGAAATAAAAGGTTTGGTAGAAATATCATCCGAAACACGCATAAAATAGATGCCATTCGGGAATTTTGATACATCTAATTCTACAATCCCTTCCCTTGCTTTCGTCCTGCATTGGATTTTACCCGTACTGTTATACAATCGGATGTCATAAGAACCGGCAGTTTCGTTTCCCAAATCCACATAAAGAACATCATTCGCGGGATTGGGGTAAAGGACAATTTTCCGCTCATCCTGAACATCATTCATGTTTCCTCCGGGCTGTTCGGGTTCAAATGGACACCACTCAAACGGACAAAGAATGATAAAATTAGGCTCCGCACTTATACACCAATCATTCTCTTCATACAGTTCAATAGCTATTTGCATAGCATCTTTTTCCGAATTATGAGGAAGCGTTAGCTTATAACCCTGTATATCTATAATATTGTAAACACTATCAACATACTCAGTAAAAATGGGATAATAGTCCTGCGACTTTAATCTTACCCATACGACATTTGAATATGCTGATGGAGGCATATCGCCAAAAATCGGTGAAGTAAAGATTACATCCTCTCGGGAAGCAAATTGACGATGCAACTTCCATAGCTCTTCTTTATTCGTACCATCCATTTCAATCACGAAAAATCCACCCCCCATCTCATAAACATTTTTAAGATTACCGTAAATCGGATTGCGTAATGCATCTTCAATGTCAGGTATATCCATCGTTTCCGATTTCATCAGGAAACGTGCAGCGGAAACCTCATAACATAATTTCTCATCAAAAAGATAATAACAAACATCTTGTCCGAATACATGAACCGAAACAAGACAAAATAACCAACTTATTATAAACCCCTCCATTCTCATTTTTCTTTAAAGTTTAAATTAATATGAGCCGTAAAGATATGGATAGATTTTATTAATATGCAAATTATTTGGGTTAATAATATATAATAAATATAAATTAAATAAAAATACCTGTTTGTACGCCATTCAATGGCTATATGGCTTAAAGTCCGCCGACGGCTTTGAGGTAATATGTCTCGTTGAGTCGGCGGTTTATTTTGGCTGTCAGGGCTTCGAGGGAGGCTTGCTGCCAGAGAGTTTGGGCTTCGAGATAATCTGCGAGAGTTTCGAGACCGACATTGTAGTGGTTGCCGCTCTCGCGCATATTCTCGGCAGCCTGCTCAAGAGCGCGGGCGGTAAGCGACACTTCGAGCTGCGATTCGCTGAGTTTATCGCGGGCGCGCAGCATTTCGAGTTCCATCTTTTCGGACAAGTCATCGCGCTGCAGCTCAATGATTTGCTTCTCGGCTTTAGCGGCGCGGATTTTGTTTAGCCCTTCGCCCCAATGGAAAACGGGGATACTGACAGTCAGCAAAGCCGAAAAAGAAGCCTTATCAATCAAGGGCGAGCCGTTAAATTCTATAGCATGAAGATAGCCATAATTCGCGCCTATACCGACATTGGGCAGGAAATCGCTACGTACCAACCTGACTTGCTGCGACTTAAGTTCGATTTGCTTATCGAGAATGGAAAACTCCGGCCGCGCGGTATAATAGGCTGACGCCGGCAGCGTAGTTGTAGGATCCGTCGTATCGTCATTGTCGAACCGAGCGTCAATAAGGATATCCGAAGTCAGCGGCATACCCATAATTTGGCACAGATTCATCCGCGACAGGCGGATAGCATTTTCGGCTTGTTGGATTTGCAAGTCGGCTTTGTTCATTTGCACTTGCACCTTGAGCAAATCGTTGCGGGTCTTCATGCCGACTTTGACGGCCGCATCCACGTTCTGCATAAGTTCGACAATTACTTTTTTGAAAGCCTCGGCAACTTTTTTCGATTCCATCGCCTTGACATGCAGCCAGAACGCCTCGTCGGTCTTGACGATGACCTCGGCGCGTGTCAGGCTGCGGTTCAGACCTGCTATGTCGCGGCCTATCTTCGACATCTTATAGGCAGAAATGATTTTGCCGCCCAAAAAAACAGGCTGCTCCGCCTGAAGACCGGCAAAGTAAGCGCCATTCATACGGATATTGAAATCCATGCCGGGGAAGTAGGCGTACTGCCGGAAAACAGGGTTGCCGTCGGCGCCGACAACCGGCGAGCCATCCGGCATTGTCATGACATTGGGCGTCAGTTGCCCTGTCGCAGGATCGGGCGTAAACGTCGGCAGATAAGCGCTTTCGATTGATTTCTTGAAACTCGAATTACTCAAAAGGTAGGCGCCCGAAGCAGTGAACTTAGGGAAGAAATTCGCGAAATACGACTTCGATTCATATAGCGTTTTCGCTTCTGTCTGTTCGGCTATCGCCACCTCTTTATTATTTTTCAGCGCCAATTCGCGGCAAGCGTCAAGCGTATATTTTTCTTGCGCTACCGACGAGGCCGCCGTTAATAATAACAACACACTAAGAGCCGGAATTTTTTTCGATTTTCCGGACGCATTTTTATTCATATACGAAGTTATTTTTATACCGAAAAACACAGCATACAACACCGGCACAATCAGCAATGTAATCAGTGTGCCGAAAAGCAGGCCGCCCATGATTGCAACGGAGCCGGAACTGAAAAGGTCGTCGGTCACGAGCGGCAGCATACCGAAAATAGTAGTCAGCGAGGCCATCATCACCGGGCGGAAACGTGCGGAGGCGCTGTCGAGCAAGGCTTTTACCGGTTCGACGCCGCTATTAATCTGCGTAGCCATTTCGTCCATCAGCACTATCCCGTTCTTAATCATCATACCCATCAATCCGAGTGTGCCGACTATCGCCACAAAACCGAATGTCTTGCCTGTCAGCAACATAGCTATGATAACGCCCATCATGATGAGTGGAATACAGCAAAAAATGATAAGCGGCTTGCGATAGTCTTTAAAGAGCATTATCAATATCGTGAGCATCAGGATTATACTAAGAGGCAGGTTGGCAAAAAGGTATTTCATTGCCTGGCTGCTTGCACTATGTTCGCCTTCCCATTGGTAAGAATAGCCTTCGGGAAGGCGGATTTTCGCAATTTCATCAACGATACTCTGCCGCGCCTCCTCGGTACTGACGCCAAAGGCCGGATTTCCTTGCGCTCGCATCGCTCGCTGACCGTTGTAGCGCACGACCACAGGGTCTTCCCAAACGACCTTGACGCCTTGCGTCGCCTGGCTCAATGGCACTGTTCCAAGCGCCGATTCGAGGATTTCCTCCTCCGAAATCGCACCTGAGAGTATGCCTTGCAGTACCTGCCGATCCATAAACTTGTCTAACGACGGCATCATGCTGAAAACAGGCGAGTTTTCGATTGATTCGACCGGACGACCGTTTTTGTCCACGCATTTGAGATAGATCGTCTGGCTATGCGAACCGTCATGGAAAGAGCTTGCCGGAATACCTCCCGTCGCCGTCAGCAATGAGATTCCGACGTCCTGCCTTGTGAGACCTATTGTCCGCGCAACCGGCTGATTGTAATCGACAAGCAAAGTCGGTGTCTTAGGTTCCCAATCGGTATTGACAAGGCAGACCTCCGGACTGCGCTTCATTATTTCCATAGCTTGGGACGTCAGGTCGCGCAGCACTGCCGGGTCAGGGCCGTTAAACTGCAATTCGATAGGATATTTCTTATACATCAGATTATATCGTTTCAGCCGCACGTAGGCTTCGGGATAAGCGGCAGAAAGGTCGGCCTGGATATACTTCATATTGGTAACCAATGCTTTAGGCGACACAAAATCAACTATCAGCTCGCCGTAAGCAAGCGAGGGGTCGGCAATGCTGCGCACCAAATTATACCTCGCAGGCGTCCCGCCGATGGAAGTCGTGACGTGGGTTATTTCTTTCCTTGCCAAAAGATAATCCTCAATCTCCGACAAATCGGCCGAAACTTTCGAGCTATTCGTACCTTCGGGCAATTTATATTCTATATAAAGTTGGTCATAGTCCATATCCGGAAAGAATCCTTGCGGCAGGAAACGGTAAGCCCATACGCTCAGGGCAAGCAAAAAAACGGCGGAAGCGATGGTTATCGTTTTGTGTTTCAGCGTCCAACACAAGGTTTTCCGCAATGCGCGGTAATATTTATTGTTGAAAATATCGGAAGAATCCTCTTGCGGTTTTATTTTCAGCATGAAATTTGCCTGGATAGGCACCTGCGTGAGCGCCAGCACCCAGCTCAAAAGTAGCGAGACGGCAAGGACGATAAACAAATCGCGAACGTAAATCCCGGCCGTGTCGGGCGAAAGAAAAATCGGGAAGAAGGCTAGCACTGCGATAAGGGTGGCCGCCAATAAAGGCAGTCCGGTCTTCCTGCCGATAGCCGTCAGCGCTTCGCGGCGCTCTTTTCCAAGTTTCAAGTCAACCAAAATACCGTCAATAATAACGATGGCGTTATCCACCAACATTCCCATAGCGAGCACAAAAGCCGCCAAAGAAACTCTTTGTAGTGTGCCGTCGAACATGTTAAGTATTAAAAATGATCCTATTACGACAATAACAAGGCTGCTTCCGATTATGACGCCGCTACGGAAGCCCATAGTCAGCATAAGCAGGAAAACCACGATGGCAAGCGATTCGGCAAGGTTGAGCATGAAAGTGCCGATAGCCTCGTTGACGCGTGCAGGCTGGAAAAAGACCTTGTGATATTCTATTCCGGCAGGCAGCCGGTCGCGTTGCAGTTCGGCAAGGCGAGCCTCAACCTGAACGCCGAGTTTGGTGATATCCGTGCCGTGCAGCGCCGCTATAGCGATGCCGACAGCGCGATGCCGGTCATAGCGCATCGCATTACGAACAGGCTTTTCTATCGTTTTACGGATCATGGCGATGTCGCGCAAGCGCAGTTGGTCATCCTCATGCCCCTGAATCAGCAGGTTGCCGATGTCATCGACGTTGCGGTAACGGTCGCTTACGGAAACCCTCAACCTGTTGTCGCCTACCTCGTAATAGCCCGAATAGACGGTCTTATTCTGCTCTCTGAGCGTGGACAGCGCCTCCACAGGCATGACGCCGAGGTTGGCCATGCGGTCTTCATAAAGCTCTATTTCGATACACTCCTGCTGCTCGCCGTATAAATTGACGCGCGTAACGCCTTCGATGGCTTGCAGTTCACGCTTGATAAGTCCCGCATAATCGCTGATTTCACGCTCAGTATATCCATCGGCCGTCAATGCGTAAAACATACCGTAAACGTCGCCGAAATCGTCGATCACGACAGGCGTTCCGGCTCCTTCGGGCAGTTTGCCGACAACATCGGCGACCTTGCGCCGCAATATGTCCCAATGCTGCTCGACATCCTCATTCTTCACCAAGGTCGAGAGATTGACCGTAAGCATAGAAACATCGTTCATAGAACGGCTCTGCACGTATTCGACATCTTTCATCGTGCGGACATTTTTCTCTATGACATCCGTGACTTCAAGTTCTACCTCATGCGCCGACGCTCCGGGATAGGTAGTGACCACAAGCGCCTGTTTAACCTTGATTTCCGGATCTTCGAGTTTGCTCATGTCATAGAATGACTTCGCGCCGCCGACAATAAGCGCAAAAATCAGGAAATAAACGAGTTTGGCGTTATCCAATGCCCATGTTCCGATAGAACCCGATTGCAATTGTTTGTTCATAGCAAACCTCCTGCGTTTGTCGGTGATATGGGCGGAAGAACTTTGACTTTATCTCCGTCTTTCAATGAATGGACGCCAGCGGTAACAACTATTTCCCCGGCTTCGAGGCCGCTTGATACAACTACCGTGCCGTTAGTCTGAATTTCGCTCGGTTTGATTTTTCGCAATGTTACTGTTTGAGTTTCAGGATTGAATACCCATACCGCCGAAGCCGATTCATACGCGAACAATGCGGAATAAGGGATCCGCACCAATTCCGACGCTTCCGGCTTATAGTATATTGTAGCGAACGCGACCATCCCCGGCACCGGAAGCGGTTTTTCGGAGGCACGCATCTTAAGCCGCACCGCATATAACTGATTCAAATTTGCTTTCTGCGTAATTCCCACTAAATCAAGCGAAAACACTCTATAGGGATAAATCCCTACCGTGCACGAATACGATTCGAAATTATCGCGTTTGATAAATTCCGATGAGGGGATAAATATCTCGACCTCCGGACTGCCGGCGTCAATCATCGACAATACCGGCGTCCCCGCTCCTACCGTCTCGCCAACTCCGAAAAAGCGTTTCTGAACAAATCCGTCGAATGGCGCCGTCAGCCGCACATCCGCAAGCGCGTTGCGATGCGCCTCATACTTCGCCGTAATCTGCTTCAAACCATAGACAGCCTTGTCGTAATCGTTTGCGGCGACACTGTTATTACCATAAAGTTCAATAATCCTGTCGGCCTCCGCCTTGACACGCTTGTATTCGGCCTCGGTAGCATCGAACTGTATCTGATAATCCCTTGAATCCAACTCCGCAAGTGTTTGTCCTTTGCGCACGAAAGCGCCCTCGCTGACTGCCATCCGAGCAATAGGCCCCGCGACTCGGAACGCCAGATTAATGTCGGACGCGGCCTTGATCTTTCCTGGAAACGTAACTTGCTGTTTTTCACCGAATACCCGTACGGTATCCGTCTTGACCGTCAACAAAACCACACCCGAAGCCGAGCCTTCACCTGAAGACCCTCTCCCACCCGAGCACGACATAAAAATCACTGTCAATATAAATACGAATAAACTTGATATCCTTCTTGTTAGCATAATTCCGAATATTTAAAATACATACTTCTTCATCGCAAAGTTATGTACAAATAACGAAACCCACAAATTTTTACGGCACTTTTTATTGCCAAAAATTCAAAAAAACAGTTTAGGATAGTACGTACTTCAGATTTCCGGGAATCGAATTGCAATTGGCCGCTATTGCAAGGCGGTCGGGGTCGGATTCTATTGCCGTAATCATAAGATTTTTCTTGACTAAGGCGAGAAGCAGCGGGTATTCGCCGTATCCGGAATTTAGAATCGTGACGGATCCTTCGTCGGGTTGGGCGGCTATTTCAGCCGCGAAGTTGTTGTGGCGTTTCAGGTTGCGCCTCACCGCCCGTTCAATATCCGGCCCTTTATAAATGTAATTATGTATCACAAGATCGGCGTAGTAATCGGGAGTTTCGACTTCGCGGCATAATTTTGCATACTCGACTTGGTAGTAACGGCGTATTTCTTTCGACCGTGTAGCATAACCGCGGCTGAAACGAGGGTCATCAGGCGCAATACGCGGCAGTACGCAGACATCAATACGCCCCTTCCGAAGCATAAACTCCTCCTTAGGCAGGACATGTCCGACGCCATGTATCAACACCGGAATGATATCGACCCCCAACTGCTCGGCAAGATAGAAAGCGCCACGATGAAAACGCCCTATCGAACAGTCTTTTGAGCGCGTCCCTTCGGGAAAGATAACGATGGAATAGCCACGTCTAACAGCATTATGTAACCGATCGGTAACATTTTCAATACCATTGGATACAGGATGAAAATCAAGCATTTTTATAATCCGACCGTAGAACGGACAATTCCATACCCAATCGTTAGTCAATATAATCAGTTTCGGAGTCAACATCATCAAACACATTAAGTCAATGTGAGATTGATGATTGCAGATTATAACTCCCTGACGTTCAAATGTTTCACCTAAGGGATTATGAAAGAACATCTTTACCTGCGGGATACGGGAAATGACGAACTTCGCAATGCGATAGAGAAATGTATGATAACGCATTTTCTTAGCCTCAATTTTCCTCGTGAATAAGAACATAACGATTCCCGTGATTGTGGCGTAAATACTCATAATCAGGAAAAACATGAAAGCATAGATTGTGCAAAGGAAATTTTTGAGTGTCACAGGCATCAGTCTCTTACGTTTTTTTCTGACAGTCAGCAGATTAAACAGCAACGGCGGAAAGATATAAGACATCACCACAACCGAGGTCATGCCGACTATCGTCACTTCGGCCAATGACCGCAAAGCCGGATGTTTAGCGAAAATCAGCGAACCTATACCCACAAACATTATCAGAGCCGACAAGGCAATGCTTTTTTTGAACGATGCAACCATGCGCCGCCGATAGGCATACTCATACATCAGCCCCTCGGTCATAAAAATTGTATAATCATCGCCCTGCCCGAATATGAATGTCGCAAGGATGATGTTGACAATATTGAAGCGTATGTCGAAGATGTTCATCAAACCGAGTATCCATATCCAGCTCAATGCCAATGGTATGAAAGCGATGATACTCAGCTCAATACGTCCAAGCGAAAAGATCAAGAAAGCAAATACAATAAAACCACAGACGTAAAGCACATAATTGAAATTAGCAGAAAGCGACGCAATCATACGCCGTACTACGGAACCGGCATCAAATGCGATGCCGTTTGCTTCGCTTAGTTGGCTTGCATCATCGGCAGGGCTGTTTTCGTTTAGATATTCTTCCAATGCCTGCTCCTTTTCGCTCTCCGTATATAACATATTGACAATCATATACTTACCGCCCTTGTCTATGATATAGTTTTTTGCGATTTTATCAATAAGGGGCGCAAAAAAAGACGGATCGACGGTTGGCCGGTCACAGCTGATAATCGTTTCAAAATGCGAGAAGGCATCGCTACGGAAGCCGTGTTTACGGGATTCGTCTTTCAAAATGGCGATTACACTGTCTCGACGGCCTGACCAAAAATCGCTCCAGGCCTTGATATTTTCCGCCTGCCTCGTTTTCGACGGAAAGAAATTCCCGATGCCTCCAAGTCGCTTGATTTCGCCGTCGGCAAGCAGTGTTTGCAAAACAGGCATGGCTTTTTCATTGGCTTCGAGAGCCGTTTCCATATCCTGACCCTCGACTACATAATACATTACATGCTGATTTTGATTCAAAAGACCTGTCATCTTATCAAAGGACTGCTTCTGCGCCTCAGTCATATAGTTGATATTCTGCATGTTAGTCTCAAACCGCAAATCCCCACAAAAGAAGCAAAAAACGACTGTCAACACGATGACCGACATTATAAGCCGGCGATTATTCTCAAAAGGAGATGTTATAAACCTCCAAATCCCTTTATATTCGGCATTTTGCACGGCATTTGCTTTCCCTCCCCGAAGCAGATGCGGCAGGAAGAAAAGCACAAACAATATCGTCCCCACAAGCAGCAACGAAGCGAACAATCCGAGGTCGCGCATCGCCGCAGAGCCGATGAACACAAGGCTCAGGAAGGCGCCGACGGTAGTGATATTGCCTATCGTCAAAGGCTGTATTATATCCTTAATCACGGTTCGCGAATCGGCGGCATGACCGAAATGTTCTATGAAATGAAGCGGGTAATTGACTGCTATTCCGAACATTATGGAACTTATCCCAACAGCGATTATCGACACGTCGCCGCTTATGACGTCAAGCGCCGCCAATGCGAAAATCCCGCCGAAAATCACCGAAGCGAACACCAACAATATCTTTCTCCCGCTACGGAACGAATAAATCAGCAAGGCAAAAATAATCAGCACCGCAAGCGACATCGAGACGGCAATGTCTTTTTGTATTCTACGCGCGTTCGACACGCCTATTTCGGCAGCGCCGAATGATTGGAGCCGGACTCCGGCGTATTCGCTCTCCGTTTCCCGTAACATGGCATTAAGCGAATCAATAAACAGCTCATTATTAGCCGTTTCACTCGCCGTAATATTGCTTTCGATGAATAGCAACGCCTCGCCGTCACTTGTAAAAAGATGGTCCTGGTAAAGCACGAACTGTTCGCCGACTTTGAAATCCTGCAGTTTCCGCATCAATCCTGCCGACATCTGAAGAGGGTCGGCAAGCAAATTATTTCTTAACGCCGCGCCCGCATACGAGGTCAGCAACGCCAGGTTTGCATCCAAACGCTCGGATATTTTTTTGCGGCTAAGCAAAGTATCCATGCGTTTATAATCCTCATTATCAAGAAAATAAGGCATATTATCAATCACGAAAGATGAGATTTCAAGCATATCCTCCGGCGCGATAACGCATAAAACGCTTTTCACGAATGTCGTGTCCATGCAAGTCTGCAAACGCTCGGCAAGGGCATCCACAGCAGCGATTTGGGAATCCGTTTCGCCGTTCGCGGCCGAACAATACACAATAATCGTATTCGCCGACGCAACGTATTGATAAGCATCGTTTATACGTTCATTATCCTTGTTATCAGGCAGGAATCGTGATATATCTTCCTTAAAATCAATGCGATACGCACCATATATAAAAACCGCTGCAAGCACCGCAAGAATCCCGAAAAGCAAACTTCTGCGCTGTGAAAAGTAATCATATACAGACAGGAAAAACTTTGTCATAATCTCCTTAAATAATGGTAAAGCATTGACGGATAGCCATATACTATGGCCAAAATGGTAAAAAGCGTGTTCAACACACTAATACGAAAGAAATCCTTACCCGGCCTGAAATGCGTAACACGCTCGTTTTCAGGAGGATAATACACACGAACAGGCACCGGCATAATCCGTATTCCCCGCCATGCCGAGCGCACAAGCATCTCAAGTTCAGCCTCATAACGCGATGACAAAGGTCGCAATCCCCGCATTTCGGCCAACGGATATAAGCGGAAGCCGTTCTGCGTGTCGCTCAGCCTCCGCCCGGTATGCACCGTAAACCAGAAGTTCGAAAACTTGTTTGCAAACGTATTTTTCATCGGCATATCGCCTTCCGTTGAGCGCTGCCCTATCAGCATATATCCTTTATAATCAGCTGCAACATCAACAAATTTCGTTATATCAGAGGCATAATGCTGACCGTCCGAATCCATAGTTATCGCCCCTTTATAGCCCAATTCCTCCGCCTTGTCGAAGCCTAAGCCAAGCGAATAGCCCTTCCCGCGGTTCGGCGCAGATTCTATAACTTCTATCCGCCCTTTATACTCATCTCTGCCGGCAATTTCAGCGAGAACAGCCTTTGTTTCGTCGGTCGAACCGTCGTCAACCACAATCAACATCGGACTATACGCCAAAATCGCCTCGACGACCGCCTCAAGCGTTCCCCGATTATTATATGTAGGGACAACTACGCACAACCGCAGATGCCTCATCATTTCTTGTATGTCTGCCGTTTCAACTTTCATCCTCAAAAAATGTCAAATTAGCCTTTGAAAAAATCGTATCGCCATCCCGAATGAGCGCAGAAACGTTCAAACCGTCGTCGCTCGACTTGGCAACCATCTCAACCGTCACTTCGGAATGTTCCAAAGGATTGATAATGTTCAGAAATTTCATATTCCTGATGCTGTGCAAGAAAAATTTTTTCTCGAACATACACTCCGCCAACTCCTTTATTATCTGCGCAATACATGCTCCGGGCAAGATCGGATAACCGGAGAAATGAGCTTTAAAAATCACATTCTCGCTATTCAATAATAGTCGATATTCCATCTCTTTTCCGGCACTCGGATCAAAATCAAGGCTCGAAGCTTTAATTATTGTAAACAATTCTTCCTTAAGCATTTATATAATTTTATCCATATCTATTTCGACTATCTTTCTCAGCTCGTATTTCAAACGCCGACGCTTGTTGTAAAGCCTAATTGTTCCGTCTTGGTCAACTACAATTTGCCGTTTGCCGTAATCAACTACAAGCCGACCGTCCTGCTCAAATTTCTTGATTTTTGAAGCAAACGCAGCATCCGGACTATCCACCGCAAAAAGAAAAAACAAATCCGCAGCAACCGTTCGTTTCACATACCACTTGTCCATTAATGCAATCACATTCAATAGTTTACATCCGTCGTCGGTCACGACGAAATCAAAGGCTTTGGCCCCCATCTCATTCATGAACGTCCCGCGCCACTCGCCGGTGTAACGCTTCGCAAAACATAGCCCTGAAATAGTATTGTCGGCAGTAGTCAAGGTCAGACGATAACTATTCTTCGCCGAATCCGACCGCATAGTCGCCGTCCATACCTTGGCGTCCGAAATCACCGCCTCGCCGGTACGCCCAACCGCTTGCCCGGCCGCTCCGCATCCCGCAACAAAGACCGCAACAAAGGCCGCCAAAGCGACAATCATCACATACCTCCCATAGAAATATATGCCCTGCGGCAACTCTTTCAACTTTGTAGCCATGACGAAAAAAGAATTTTTGAACGGCGCAAAGATAGATAAAATAATTGAATCATCACAATCTTTATTTCATAATCCTTCGCTCTCAAAAACTATTATTCAGCTCAAAAAACACACCTCCGAATGTTAATTATTCATAAATATCACAAATAATTTGGATAGAATAAAAATACCCCATATATTTGTCGGACAAATACGACATATATTATATTTTCATATCCATGATACATGGAAAGGCTTAGGAGATTATACATATAATAAATACAATATGCAAACAATGAAATTTTCAAAATTAAACGGCTTGATAGCTGCGACGTTTACCCCGATGGATACGGCAGGCGAAGTAGATTTGTCAATCATCGACGCGTATGCCCGGCGGATGATTGACAATGGAGTTACTGGCGCATTTGTCTGCGGAACGACAGGTGAATCGACCTCATTAGTGACATCGGAGCGCAAAGCTATTGCCGAAGCATGGATAAAAGCGGCCGGCGACAGGCTGAAAGTGATTGTTCATGCGGGCAGCAATTCGCAAAAGGAAGCGATCGAACTGGCGCGTCACGCCGGTGAAGTCGGCGCCTATGCCGTTGCCGCCATAGCGCCGTCGTTTTTCAAACCTGAGAATGTGAGCGATTTGACGGATTTTTTCGCGCCCATAGCCGCAGCGGCTCCCCAACTGCCTTTCTATTACTACAACATGCCTTCGATGACAGGCGTCAACCTGTCTGTCCCGGCCTTCCTTACGGAAGGGAAAAAGAAAATGCCCAATCTGGCGGGTGTAAAGTTTACTCACAACAACCTGATGGAGATGGGAGAATGTATCGCTCTTAACGATGGCGAATTTGAAGTGTTGCACGGATACGATGAAGTATTAATAGCCGGATTGGCGCTCGGTGTGAAGGCCGGAGTCGGCAGTACGTACAACTACATTCCCGAAGTTTACCTCGGTATCATTGATGCCATAAGTAAAAACGACCTGCTTACGGCGCGTAAACTTCAGATGCGGTCGATAGAAATGGTTAAGATTATCATCAAATACGGCGGCGGCGTACGTGGCGGCAAAGCCGTGATGACGCTTATGGGTATCGAATGTGGTTCTTGCCGATCGCCATTCGCAGCCTTTGGAAAAGACGAATACGAATCATTAAGAAACGACCTTAAAAAGGCGGGATTCATGGACTGATATTTTTCACTCAAACAGATGTATTACAAAAACAAGGGGCAGCAGACCTCCCAAGTTCACTTCCCCTTGCAATAGATTTTAATAACAATATTTATCATTAAAAACAGTGCAAAGATGAAAAAAATTTTTCAATTAATTGTCATGTTCTTTATTTTATTTTCCGTGAACAGCGTTTTTGCTCAGGAAATAAATGTCACCGGAAATGTCTCCGACAATGAAGGTTTGGAACTGCCCGGCGTTTCCGTAACCGTGAAAGGAACTAGTGCAGGAACTATCACGGATGTAAACGGGAATTTCAGCATTAGCGTCAGCAAGGGCGCTACGCTGGCGTTTTCGTATGTAGGTTATTCCCCTCAGGAAGTTGTGGTCGCCAACAACACGGTTATCAACATCACACTGAGAGAGGTAGCGGTAGGTCTTGACGAGGTTGTGGTTGTAGGCTACGGCACCCAGTCGAGGCGTATGATTACGTCGTCCATCTCGAAGGTAGGCGGTGAGACTCTTCGTGACCGTCCGGTTAACACCCTCGGCGAAAGTCTGAAGGGCAAGATTGCGGGTGTACGTTTATACACCAACGACAACTCGCCGGGAAAAGACGTTACTATCCGTATTCGCGGCGGCTCGTCAATCAACAAAAGCAATGACCCTTTGGTGATTGTCGATGGCATTGAACGCGACTTTGCCGGTCTGAACCCTAACGACATTGAGTCAATTGAGGTATTGAAAGACGCCTCATCAACAGCCATTTACGGTTCAAGAGCATCTAACGGTGTTGTTCTTATTACGACAAAAAAGGGAACGCTACGCAAGAAACCCAACATCACTTTTGAAGCCAGCGTTGCCATGCAAGAACCGGAAACGCTGTACAACTTCATGAACGCGGAAAACTACCTGAAAACTGTACGTCCGGCAGTAGCAGTAGGGCCGAACCCGCACTACAATACTATGGACGGCTATTCGGCAAGTTCGGGTAACACGGCAACCTCTATTTACACTACCCGCTATCTGAATGCGGGCGAAACGATTCCGGCCGGCTACAAATCAATGCCTGACCCCTTAGACCCGACGAAAACGCTTATCTTTCAGGATAATGATTTTCAAAGCGAAATTTACCGCCGTGTGCCGTGGCAGAACTACTATTTAGGTATCGACGGCGGCAGCGATAATATCAAGTACAATGTCAGCTTGGGCTATACCGACGACGACGGTGTTGCAATCGCTACCGACTTTTCGCGTCTGAGCCTCCGTAGCAGCACCGATATTGTTATCAGCAAGCAACTGTCGTTCGCTTCGGGATTCGACTACTCGGTGATTGAGTCGTCTGAATTTGAAAATCAGATGAATATAATTTCCAGAGGATTAGCCACGCCTCCTACGCAGCGCAAATACAATGACGACGGCACGCCTACAAAAGGCTATAATGCCACATCGCCGAACCCGCTATGGTATGATTACTACAACGACCGCAGCCGTACGGACAAAAGAATTACGGCTTACGGCAAGCTGACATGGCGCATCATCGACGCATTGAGACTTGAAACACAGCTCTCTACGTTCAATGCCCACAACAATCCGTTCACTTTTGTCAAAGCAAACGAGTTTAACGGATTACGCCCTGTTACGGAGGCTTACGGCGAACTGCAGCGTAACAAATTAGAGACTTACGCCACTTTCAACAAGTCTTTCGATGCTCATTCGCTGTCCGCTATGGCCGGTTATTCGTATCAAAAGAACCGCAACAAAGACTTCGCCGCCTCAGCCAACGGCGCAAGTTCCGACAAAGTGCCTACCCTTACGGCTTCACCCAACAAGACCGGCGCAACAAGCAGTCTGACGGAGGAAGTTCTCATCGGCTACTTCGGACGTCTGACCTACGACTATCAGAAAAAATACATCTTCTCAGCCACATTCCGCGAAGACGCCTCTTCACGCTTTGCAAAAGGCAATCAATGGGGTTTCTTCCCCGGAGCGTCGCTCGGATGGGTTATCTCGGACGAAAATTTCATGAAAGAAGCGAAAAAAATTGATAATCTGAAGCTCAGGGTTAGCTACGGACAGACGGGAAACAATTCTATCGGCCTGTTCGATGCCGAGGGCGCTTACTCTACATCCGCCAAATACGACGGCACTGCAGGTATTCTGCCGTCAACCATGCCGAACAAAGACCTTACATGGGAGATTTCAACCCAGCTCGATGCAGGTTTCGACCTGACGCTGTTTAACAACCGCCTGACTTTTTCGGCCGACTATTTCGACCGTATCACCGACAATCTGCTGTTTAGCAAAGAGTTACCCAATACCAGCGGCTTCTCGTCGGTTCAGACGAATATAGGTTCCGTAAAATTCTACGGTTTCGACATCGAAATATCGTCGGTTAATATGCGCAGCAACAATTTCGAGTGGGATTCCAAATTCACATGGAGTTTTGTTAAAAACCGCGTACTGAAACTGCCGGATAACGGGCGCGACCGCAACCGTATCGGCGGCACGACGCTTGCCGACGGCACCGCTTTCGGAGGCACGGCAGAGGGCGAGCCGCTGTACAGATACTACGGCTATGTTGTCAGCCATATACTTGAAACTCAGGAGGCTGCCGACAACGCCATGTACGACGCAAGCGCTATAGGATTCCGTTATTCTGACGGCAAGAAAGTAGCAGGAAGAAAAGAAGTAGGTGACTACGAATGGGTTAATCGCGAAGGCAGCCTTCAGAGGAATGGACAGGACTATATCGACAGTCAAGACCAGTTCTTCCTCGGTTATACGGTACCACACAGCACAGGCGGTTTGAATAACTCATTCACTTATAAGGACTTCAGCTTCAACGTCTATTTAGATTGGGCGCTCGGACATTCTATCAACCAGAACTCGGAGATGCGTTATTTTATGAACACATTCGCCAATAACTACACTCTTATAGACGAGGTTTTGCAATGCTGGAAACAGCCGGGCGACAATACAAAATATGCCCGTTTTACGGCTAATGACCCTGATGACGGAAATCGTAACTTCGGCCGTGTATCAAACATCTTCAACTACAAGGGCGACTATCTGTGCCTGCGCGAGGTAAGCCTCCAATACGCCGTTCCGGCCGGCAAACTCTCATTTCTCGGAATACAGAACCTTGTTCTGACGCTTTCGGGAAATAACCTGCATTATTTCACGGCAGTAAAGGGCGTTTCTCCCGAAATAGGCGCGTCAACTACCTACAATGCTTCTTATTACAACTATCCGCCGATCCGCAAATATGCAGTAGGCGCGAAGATAACTTTTTAACATTTAATATTATATGCAATGAAAAAGAATATTATTTTACTGATTATCTCGAATTTACTCTTAATTTCGTGTCACGGCGACCTCGACGTCATTCAGACAAGTCAGGTTTCCGCAAGTTCCATGTGGCGCGAGGAGGGCGACGCCACCTCGGCTATGTACGGACTGATGAACCGCTACAGGTCGGCTTTCAATACAGCATACATATACTGGGGCGAATACCGTACGGGCTTGTGGGGCGAAGGTTTAACAAGTGCGCTGGACTACGACCAGACATATCAAAACAGCATGACTCCCGCCCATTCAATGTGTAACTGGGCTGATATTTACACTACTATCAATGCAGCCAATCTTGTGCTGAAATACACTCCCGACATTTCGTTCGCCAGCGAAATCCAGAAAAATCGCGTCATTGCCAACGCCTATTTCGTACGCGCGTTCTGTTATTACTGGATCGGACGCATCTGGGGTGATGCGCCGCTGCTGCTTGAAGGTTTTGAATCCGACAAGCAGGAAGGGCTGTTCCCCACACGTGAAAGCGCCGACAAAGTGTTCGCTCAGGTGGGATTGGATATTGATGCGGCGCTGGCATTAATGCCGACTTCCGTCACCGACCGCAATCTCCCTTCGCAGGGGGCGCTCAATATCCTCAAGGCCGACTATAACCTCTGGTTGTACAAAGTGCGCAACGGCGGTGCAACGGCGTTAAGTAACGCGGCAAGCGCCGTCAACACCGTTTTGAACAATTCGATGTATTCGCTTGAAGACGATTTTTCATCTATCTTTGAGAACGAACTCGGCCCCGAAATCATCTTCGCATTGAGTTTCATACAAGATGAATATACCGGCGGAGCGGCTTCCGACTGGCTTGTACCGTCGCAGTATATCTCGCCGGAATATATTGAACATCCGGTAAAAGTCGGCAGCCATCAGCAATGGTGTTTCTTCACGAGCGATTATAAAACGCTTTTGTCGGAAAACGAAGACGACCAACGTACAACTGTAAGTTTTGAAACCTTCTTCGACGACAAGAAAAACGGTACTTTCCAATGGATCAACAAGTTTTGCGGTCACTGGGTAAACGAAACCCGTATTTTCGATTCCGATATTATCTTTTACCGGTATGCCGACGCAGTGCTTTTCGACGCTGAAATAAAGAACGCCAACAACGACCGCGCAGGCGCTATCACCGCCCTGAACAAGATTGCCAAACGCGCCTACGGCAAGGACAACTACTATTCGTCAAGCCTTTCGACCGACGAAATCAACGATGCTATCCTCAACGAGCGACTGAAAGAGTTTGCCGCAGAGGGAAAACTCTGGTGGGATTATATCCGCATGGGCGTAGCGTTCAAACGCAATTCCTACCTGACAGGGCGCGAGAATGTGCAAAACGTACTGCTGTGGCCTGTTTCACAAACGTCTATCAATCAGAATCCTAATATTACCCAAACTCCCGGGTATGATAAATAAACTATTATGAGACATTTTGTTTTATCTTTTCTTATTATCATGTTAGCATCATGCGACGGCTACACCGACAAGGTAGCCGTCGTATGCAAACAACCGGTTTTGCCGGTTTTGACTCTCAAAGAGACTAATCCGGTACTGAAAATCACAATGATCAGTCCGGAAACAGTCTCTTTGAACAGTCTTAAACTTTCGTTTGAAGGCACGACCGACATATCCGATATCGAGAAAGTTGAATTGTATTTAGCCGACGAAAACGGGAATTTTTCGGATAAAGTTTTGTACGGAAGCGTTGCGATGCCGGGGAAAAGTATCTCTCTGAACTCCGAATGTCGAGATACCACCATCTTCTGGCTTTCCGTCAAACTGAAAGATTCCATCGACCTATTACATCATATCAATGTTACGTGCCATGAAATAGCCACTTCCTTTGGCATGGTGAATTTATCCTCCATGCCTAAGTTTGAAGGCTTGCGTACCGGAGTGGCTCTCCGACAGCACAATCAGGATGGCGTTCATACTACCCGTATTCCAGGTATAACTAAGACTAAAAAAGGCACCCTGATTGCTATCTACGACGCCCGCCGCGATTTGAACCGCGATTTGCAGGGAGATATCGACATTGCGCTGAATCGCAGTTTCGACGGCGGAAGGACATGGCTACCGATGCAGATAGCGCTCGACATGGGGGAATGGGGC
The DNA here is from genome assembly GCA_031271805.1 of Tannerella sp. Classification (GTDB taxonomy): domain Bacteria; phylum Bacteroidota; class Bacteroidia; order Bacteroidales; family Tannerellaceae; genus Tannerella. The sequence continues at coordinate 14,430 of JAISUX010000131.1, read as the reverse complement.
GGTTTGCCTCAGAAATACAATGGGGTTAGCGACGCCTGCATCCTGACGGACGAGACAACGGGCGACATCTATATCGCCGGCTTGTGGATGCACGGAGTTTTAGACCGCGAGACAGGTAAATGGGTCGAAGGACTGACCGCCGACAGTACGCGCTGGTTGCATCAGTGGCAGGCCAAAGGCTCGCAGCCCGGCTTTGGAGTCAAAGAAACCTCGCAGTTCCTTATTACAAAAAGCACAGACGACGGTCTGACGTGGAGTGAGCCGATTAATATCACCACTGCAAAGAAACAGGAATGGTGGCTCTTCGCCCCGGCGCCCGGACACGGCATCACGCTTGACAACGGCACTCTGGTTTTCCCGTCTCAGGGACGCGACAAAACCGGACTGCCGTTCTCGAATATCACATACAGTCGTGACGGAGGCAAAACATGGACTACAAGCGCTCCTGCCTACAACAACACAACAGAATGTATGGCGGCACAACTTTCCGATGGATCTATAATGCTGAATATGAGGGATAACCGCAACCGCGGGAATAGCGCCGAGAATGGGCGACGTATATGCGTCACCACCGACTTGGGCGCTACATGGACAGAACATCCGACCTCGCGTTCTGCCCTCATCGAACCCACCTGCATGGCGGGCTTGCTCAAGCATGTTTACATTAAAGACGGTCAGGAACGCTCCATACTGCTATTCAGTAATCCGGAAAGTTGCTACACCCGCGATCACATAACGCTAAAAGCAAGCTACGACGATGGGATGACGTGGACAAGCAGTGTCCTGCTCGATGAATATAGCGGCAGAGGTTACTCGTGCCTCACGTCGGTAAACGATTCCGTCGTAGGCATACTATACGAAAGCAGTCAGGCCGACCTCATTTTCCAACAAGTGAATATCAGGGATTTAGCATGCAAAAAACATTACCTCGGACTTTCCGACAGTAAAGCCTTGCATGAGTTTTACAGATACAAAGACGGGCAAATGCCTGTCGTACAGGGACATAGGGGAAGCATTGAGAATGGCCTGCCCGAAAACTGTATTGAGACATTCGAGTATGTATTGTCGCAGATGCCCGCCGTTTTCGAAATCGACCCAAGGCTAACGAAAGACAGCGTCATAGTGGTTTTCCACGATGCGACTTTGGAGCGCACAAGCACAGGAACAGGCAAGGTGGCAGACCATACATACACGGAACTGCAACAGTTACGACTTAAAAACGCCAAGGGCGATGTCACCTATTATCGGATACCGACGCTCGAAGAGGTGTTGCTTTGGGCGAGGGGGAAAACTGTGTTGTTGCTGGATAAAAAAGACGTGCCGCCGGGAATGATTGCCGAAATGATAAGGAGCTGTGATGCAAATAGTTATGTAATGAATATGGTGCGTTCGGTCGAAGAAGCGAAGTTTTATTTCGACGAAAACAACGAACGGATGTTTTCGGCTTTAATTCGCAAGCCCGAAGACTACCAAGCATACATCAACGCCGGCATCCCCAAAGAACAGATGTTTGCCGCCGTCGGGGCTTTAATCGACGAGCAAACAATAGAATTATGCCGTTTGATGAAAGAAAACGGCTTACGTTGTCTGGTAGCGACCGCATCGACTTCCGACAAACTGAAAACGCCTGAGGAACGTGCGGCAATGTATCGCAAAATCATTGAATCAGGCGCCTCAATGATAGAATCGAACTATCCTATAGAAGTATGGCGAGCAATAAAATGAAATAAATATTAATAGCTAAATTTATGGAAGTACTTAAAATACAGAATCATACAGTCACGTTGGTAGATCAGATCGAAGACAAGTTGTTGACATATTTCAAGGAGAAGAACATCAAGGTTGGCGACACAATTCCTAACGAGATGGAGTTGGCCGGGGCCTTGGGTGTGGCGCGAAGCGTATTGCGCGAAGCCTTGAGTCGGCTGAAAATGATGGGCTTGATAGAGAGCAGGACACGCAGGGGAATGATTCTGACGGAGCCAACGATTTTTGGCGGGATGAAGCGCATTGTTGACCCGCGAATACTGGGTGAAGATGCCTTGTTCGACCTGCTTGGTTTCCGAATCACTTTGGAGTTAGGCATGTGTAGCGACTTATTTCAAAACCTCACCGACAAGGATGTGGCTGATTTGGAAAGCATTGTGACTATGAGTGTTGTATTCGAAAACAACGAATATGCACCCATCAGCGAATTTTCGTTCCATTCCCGCCTATACGAAATAACCGGAAATAAAACCATATCCGAGTTTCAGGATATCATTCATCCCGTAATGGTTTTCGTCAAAGATAAATTCAAAAATTTCCTTGAGCCGATCAACATTGAGATGAAAAAACAGGACAATATAGTCACTCATACCGACTTATTGCATTATATCAAGAAAAACGACGAGAAGGGCTATCGCGAGGCGCTCGAAAAACATTTTGAAGTTTACAGGATTTTCCTTAAAAACAAGAAGTTATCGAATAATTAAAAATCATGAATAAATTACAGAATCTTAAGTATTATCCCTGGCTTGTTGTGGGGCTTCTCTGGGGCGTTGGGATGCTCAATTACCTTGACCGCCAGATGCTTTCAACTATGCAACCGTTTATGAAAGAGGACATTGCGGAGCTTAATACCGCAACCAATTTCGGACGCCTGATGGCCGTCTTCCTGTGGATTTACGCTTTTATGAGTCCCGTTTCGGGAATTATCGGCGACCGCGTAAATCGTAAATGGCTGATAGTAGGCAGTTTATTCGTATGGTCGGGCGTGACATTGGTTATGGGATTTGCTAAAACGTTTAACCAACTGTATATCCTAAGGGCTTTGATGGGGATCAGCGAAGCGTTTTACATCCCCACCGCCTTAGCGTTAATAGCTGATTATCACAGGGCTAACACTCGATCGCTTGCTGTAGGCGTACACAGCACCGGCATCTATATCGGGCAAGCATTAGGAGGCTTCGGAGCAACCGTCGCGGCGGCATACTCGTGGCAGACGACTTTCCACTCTTTCGGTTTGATCGGCATTATCTACAGTATTGTGCTGATAATTTTCCTGAAAGACAGGAGAATTAACGCATCAAAAAATATTGCAGAAAAAAGAAACGTCCTCAAAGTCTTAGGCATGTTGTTCGGCAACGTGGCGTTCTGGGTCATTCTGTTTTTCTTCGCTGTGCCAAGTATGCCTGGTTGGGTGACGAAAAACTGGCTGCCGACGCTATTTGCAAATACTCTCGGATTACCGATGGAAGAGGCCGGGCCTTTCGCCACAATTACTTTAGCCATGACTTCGTTTGCGGGAACATTGATCGGAGGCCGGATTTCCGACAAATGGATACAATCAAACCTGCGGGGACGCATCTACATAAGCGCTATCGGCATGGCGCTGACTATTCCGGCGCTGTTCCTGCTCGGATTCGGCGATACGATGTTCACAGTCTTTGCCGGCGCATTGTGCTTCGGGTTCGGATTCGGATTCTACGACGCCAATAATATGCCTATTTTGTGCCAGTTCGTCTCATCGCGTTACCGCGCTACGGCTTACGGATTGATGAATTTCGTCGGCGTCACGGCCGGCGCGTTTATCACCAATATTTTCGGAAAATCTATCGACACCGGAAATATGAGCCGCGACTTTATACTGCTTATAGGCGTGGTCGCAATAGCTATCATCCTGCAATTGACCGTTTTAAAACCGAAAACAGCCAATATGGAGGATCAATCACAATAATTTCTTCTTATTCAACACCTTAGTAGCTTCCTTGAGCGCTTTTTTGAAGGTTTTATCCATATCGACCGGCTTGCCGTCGTTACGGATACTTTCGTCGGAGGCGTCCATAAAGGTGAAGATTTCAAGTGTTTCATTCTCGGAGAACGGGATGTTTTTTGTCTTGAAAAACTTGAGTATTTCGGTTAACAACTCGCTATTACCTTCGTAGCCGCCTGCCGAGATAGTTCCTTTTTCGCAGAAGGCTGTCCCGCCGAAATCCTGTTTGCCTGTACGGCCGCCGCGATACGTTCCTATACGTCCGTCAGCCCAGACGCCGACAACAAGGTCTGTGCCGTCCGTCGAAACGCGGGACACGCTTTTGCAACCCTGCCCCATGACCGTGAACAGCAATTCTATGCCATGAATCCCGTACCACGCAAAGTCGTCGTGCGAAGGCTCCCGCGTGGAAGGCGAATAACAGTCGGCTCCTAAGACTTTACCATACTTCCCCTTGATAATTTCCTGATTACGAGCAGAATAGCGCAAAGGCGAGGCCGAGAAAAACTTGACGTTATATTTTTTTGCCAACAGGAAAATAGCTATCGCCTCGGTGAGATTAGCAGCGACAGGCTTATCGACAAACAGCGGCTTGCCGGATTTTATCACCTCCGCGGCCTGTTCGAGATGCAGGTTGCCATCGTTGGTTTCGAGCATTACACAATCGACTTCCTGCAAAAGCTCGGCTATGGAATTGACTATCTTGACGTCATTTTTGATCGCATCGCGGACATAACCGTTTATACGCTGCGCACTGCTTGCGATTTTCTTCGAACCGTAGGGATAGGCGGCAACTATCTTGAAACCACGATGTTCGGGCAACGGATTGTCGTAGTTCAACATCTTAATGAACGCCGGCGAGTGGGATGTGTCCAAACCTATTATTCCGATTTTAACGACCTCTTGCGCCGCAAGCCGGAAAACGAAGGTGAGAAGAATGACAATTACCGTTAATCTATTGATACTCATAATATTTACTCCATTCGTAAGTCTAAAAACGATTGCAAATATAATAGATTTTACGGAAACAGTCAAGTATTTAGCAATAAATTTCCGAATTGTGCAATGTTTTCGACGACGAGGTTGGGTTTGAGTTCGGAGGCTTCAACATCTTCGACAGTCGCCTCACCCGACAGCACTAACACGCCCAAAGCCCCGACGTTATGAGCCAACTGCATGTCGGTGTAAATTCGGTCGCCTATCATCGCAACCTCTTCGGGTTCAAGATTATAGCGTTGCAAAATGCCCGACAACATACGTGGGTCGGGCTTGCCTATGACGACGTCGGGCGTGCGGCCGACGGCTTTCTCTATGCAGGCGCATATCGAACCGCAATCGACCAACACAACAGGCTGGTCGGTCGGACACACACGGTCGGGATTGGTAGCGATATAAGGCAGTCCCTGTTGAATCCACCAAGACGCGCGACACAAACGACTATAAACCAACGACATATCGAAGCCAACAACTACCGCATCAGGCTCGTCGGCGACATCATCGGCAGTCGAAACGAATCCCGCATCTTCAAATTCCTCAATCATACTCGGCGTACCAAGGATAAACAACCGCTTGAAAGCCGGGAAGTTAAACCTTATATAATCAATCGTCGCCTGAGCCGAAGTATAAATTTCCTCGCGACGCGCCGGTATGCCCATCGCATCGAGGCGTTTCACATAATCGTCGGTGCTTTTGGACGGATTATTAGTCAAAAAAGAATAGCTTATACCATTCTCTTTCAAACGCATCAGAAAGGGCACGGTGAAAGGAAACAGCGTCTTACCTTTGTAAATCGTCCCGTCCATATCCAATGCTACATGCCGGATCTTCCGCAGCCGTAAATTCAATTCTTCATTCTTCATATCCATCCGCTTTTGCGTTCCACATAAGCATAAATACGCCCATACCGATGAAGGCCATAACGATAATCGTGATGTATGCCAAGTTCCATCCGTAATGTTGAGCGATATAGCCGAATCCTACTCCCGATACGGCAGTGCTTGCATAACCGAACATGCCGGTAAGCCCGTTAGCCGTAGCTGCGGCTTTCTTAGTGGCTTGATTGGCTGCTGCAATTCCTATTAACGCCTGGGGGCCATAGATGAAAAAGCCTGTCGCGCAAAGGGTTGCAAACAGCATCCAGACCGGCGCATCGGAAGGTAATTGCCAGAAAATCAGCACAAAAATCAGCGTCCCAAGCATACAAAACACACAAGTGCGATGAGCGCGACCTTTCAAATAGCGGTCGGTAGCCCAGCCGGCGACCAACATGCCGATTATGCCTGCTATCTCAAAGAGCGCGACAATCCAGCCGGCGCTTTCCATACTGACGTTCTTCGATTGCTTAAGCAGGGTCGGCCCCCAGTCGAGCACCGAAAAACGCACTATGTAAACAAAGAAATTAGCTACGCCAAGTATCCATATCAATGGATTGCCGAATACTTTCTTGCGAAGGAAAGCCTTCGTTTCGGCGGATTTCTCCGATTCGTCCTTTTTCGTTTCGGTGCCGGGCAATTCGGGAAGGCCGACAGTCGAAGGCGTGTCGCGCAGAAAAACAAACAGCATGATGGCGCCCACAAAAGAAATCCCCGCAGGTATCCAAAAGCACCATTTCCACGCGCCTACATGGTTCTCGCCTACCCCCATGTTGCCCATGATGTATCCGCAGAGTATCACGACCAATCCTGCCCCGATAGAGTGCGAGGTGTTCCATACCGACATTTTGGTCGCTAATTCCTTCGGCGGTATCCAGTGGGTGAGCAGCCTCGCACACGGCGGGAAGCCCGCGCCCTGCAATAAGCCGTTGATGACCCACAGTATCCCCATGAAAAGGATAAGGGTATTTGTAAAGTTTGAACCGGAAGGCTCACCGGTGATCCATGCCGAGATGTCCTCGCCGAAGCCAAAAGCGAAATTGGCGACCGCACAAAGCAACAAGCCTGTCGCCATATAAAATCGTGCGTTGAGCCTGTCGGCGAATATGCCGTTTACAAAACGCGACAAACCATATATTAATCCGTTAAGCGTCAGAAAGATACCGAGATTGACCTTCGAGATTCCGAGGTCGGCGTTAAGGCCGGGCATAGCCATACTGAAATTCTTTCGCACGAAATAAAACAAGGCATATCCTATCATCGTTACAATGATTGTACGCACCTGCCAACGTTTGAATAATTTTGATACTTCAGGGTTGTTTTTTAAATCATCACTCATATTCAATTATTTTTTTGTTCCGGCAATAGTTTTGGCAAGGGTTTTAGAGACTTCGACTGGGAGGTCGGACTCTATGATATCGGGTTTCAGGGCGATTTCTTTGCGATAAGCTTCGTCGCGTTCGGCGGCCGATTTCAGTTTGTCGTGAGTCGGGGCGAGCGAAATCATACATCGCACGCCGTTCCGATGCAGTTTTTCGACTATATGACGATTCTTCTCATTGATACTCGCTCCGATGTATGCTATCATATTCTTCCATGGAACGCCCGAAATGGCCATGTCCTCGTATTCTTTGTCGTCGCGCACAAAAGCCGAAAACATGACGTTCGGCAATCTGTCATAATAGTAACGCGCCTGCGCGCCCGTGTGAACAGTCAGCATTATTTGGTTTTCCGCGTCACATTCTTTTATCAACTCAACAATCATCGCCATCGGCACGTCTTTCTTGTCGAGATTGACGACCGTCTTACCTTTGCTCCAGAGGATAACATCCTTGAGTGTGGGAATCTTATACGCCGTCGTTTTTCCATTCATATCCTTCAGCCTGACGGATTGCAATTGCGCCCAAGTATAGTCGGACAAATTGCCTTTGCCGTCGGTAGTACGATCCAAAGTGGCGTCGTGCATCAGAACAATGACGCTATCTTTAGTCAGGCGAGGGTCTATCTCGAAGAAAGACGGCGTCTTTGTCAATACATTTTCGAACCCTTCGAGACTGTTTTCCGGAAAGCCCGGTTCCAGTCCGCCACGATGCCCGCTGATGATTATCGACCCATCGGCCTTATATTTGAAAAACTCGTGTAAATCGGTCTTTTCGCCGACCAATTTCTTGAGCTTTCCGTCATCTTGCCCGCAACCTATTGAATGTAAGCCCAAAAAGGCAAACAATATAATCCATTTGTTCATTCCAAAATTTTTCATGCTTCATTTTTTTATTGATTCGGCGACAAAAATAGGTAAAATTGCGAAATAAAACAAATTTTTCCTTGGTTTTATTTGCATATCACATTTTTTATTCCTTACTTTGCCTCGAAATACAAAATAAATAGACATGAAATACAAGTTATATAGAAAAATACACCATGTAATACTCTTTGTTGGCGCCTGTCCTAATCGGATGGCTGTCGGCAATGTCTATATATTTTCTATTCAACATTTTATATACTAAAACCTATTTTTTATGTTCAAGAAGTTTAAATTAAAATTCGGAAAAGACTTATCCCGTGCTATAATATTGGCGGGAATGTCATTGTGTATTTCCATGTCGCTGTTTGCGCAGAACAGGGAAATTAGAGGGAAAGTGGTCGATAAAACCGGCGAAACCGTCATCGGCGCAAATATTGTCGAGAAAGGCACGCAAAACGGAACGATCACTAATGCCGACGGTATTTTCTCGTTACGAGTATCGGCAAATGCGGTATTGCAGGTATCGTATATCGGGTACGTAACGCAAGAAATCGCTGTCGGGAACCAGAGTAATCTGCAAATCACGCTGTCGGAAGACGTTCAGGCGCTTGAAGAAATCGTAGTCGTGGGTTACGGCACTCAACGAAAAGTGAACCTGACCGGCGCCGTTGACCAGGTTACCTCGGAGGTGTTCGAGCATCGTCCTATCACTAACATTTCGCAAGGTTTGGTGGGCGCTATCCCGAACCTGAATATCGTGATGACCGACGGTAAGCCGACAAACTCACCTACTTACAACGTTCGCGGAACGACATCTATCGGACAGGGCGGCAGCGCTTTAATCCTTATTGACGGCGTTGAAGGCGACCCCAGAATGTTGAATCCTAACGACATTGAGAGCGTTTCGGTATTAAAAGATGCGGCATCGGCTTCTATTTACGGAGCGCGTGCGGCGTTCGGAGTTGTGCTGATCACGACCAAATCGTCGGCCATAGGAAAAACGACCATCAACTACACGGGCAACTTCTCGTCGAAATCGCCGACGACCGTTCCCGACAATATCGTTGATTCCTATCCCTGGGCGCAATCGTTCAGCGACGCATGGTCGCGCTGGAACGACAACGGAAATACCCCTACGGCAGTCAATAAAACAATGACGTTCTCGCCAGCTTACTTAGCCGAGATAAAGCGTCGTTGGGAAGATCCCAGCCTGCCGCGCATCGAAATCAATCCTACAACCGGCGCGTACGAATATTATTACAGCACCGACTGGTACAAAGAACTTAACAAGGAAAGTTTCTTCGCACAAGATCATAACGTGACGGTTACAGGAGGCAATGAGATAGCATCCTACTATCTGACAGGACGTTACAACGGCGAAGACGGTCTGTATCGCTACAATTCGGACAAATATTCGATGTACAACCTCCGCGCTAAAGGGACAATTCAGTTGACAAAATGGCTGTCGGTAGATAACAACACGGAATATTCCACCATGAGTTATCACCAGCCGATCAACGTCGGCGAGGGCAGCAATATCTGGAGAAACATAGCCGACGAAGGCAACCCGCTCGCGCCGCTGCTCAATCCCGACGGAACGCTGTCGTTCCCTGCGGCATATACGGTAGGCGACCGCTATCTCGGCAAGAGTTATGCCGATTTGTATCAGAAAGTGTTCAAGAACAAAACGGCGTTTAAAGCCGAATTTTTCGACAAAAGCCTGACGCTACGCGCCGATTTCACGTTCCAGAACAAGGAGTACGGACACCAGCAGATCCGCGTCCAAGTGCCTTACAGCCGCTATGAAGGCGTTATCGGCTACACCGGCGCAAATACCAACGACCTGCAGGAACGCCGCAATACGACCGAATATATCGCAACCAATGTTTATGCCAATTATGAGAAAACATTAGGCAAGGTGCACAACCTCAACCTGCTTGTCGGATACAACTACGAACAATCTGTTTATAAACAGGTTACGATGCAGCGAAACGGTATCGTTTATGAAGACGCAAAAGACATCAACCTGACGGTTGGCGAAAACATCAGCACATCGGGAGGTTATAACAAATGGCGTATCGCCGGCGGTTTCTTCCGTTTGAACTATAATTTCGATGAGCGTTATCTGCTCGAAGTCAACGGTCGTTACGACGGCTCGTCGAAATTCCCCGACAACCAGCAATGGGCGTTCTTTCCATCGGTATCTGCCGGATGGAGATTGTCGGAAGAAAAATTCTGGAGTGTTGACCCGCAAGCAATATCCAACCTCAAGTTGCGCGTTTCTTACGGCTCGTTGGGCAACGGTTCCATCAGCCCCTATACTTTCAGCGAAAACTTCAGCATAAGCCAGTCGGAACGCATCCTGAACGGCACCCGCCCCCAACGCACCAGCCAACCTAACGTTATCCCCAACAGCCTGACATGGGAAACGGCAACGACCGGAAACGTAGGGTTGGACATCAACAGCCTGAATAACCGGTTGAGTTTTTCGGGCGACCTCTACCGTCGTTGGACAAAGAATATGTACACCGTAGGACCAAGCGTTCCGGCTATCTTCGGAACAAGCGTGCCCAAAGGCAACTATGCCAGCCTCGAAACAACAGGATGGGAAATCTCGCTGAACTGGAACGACAAAGTACAATTGGGCAGCGACCCGCTGTATTACAACATTAAATTTACATTGTCCGACTACAAGGCCGTCATTACGGATTATTACAATCCCGAAATGAACCTGTCGGACTACTATATCGGTCAGACAATAGGTGAAATATGGGGTTACCGTGTGGAAGGATTGTTCAAATCGGAAGAAGAAATCGCCAATTCGCCGTCACAGTCCAATATCCTCGCCCACACAACCCGCAAGAATTATGTCGGCGACCTGAAATTCAAAAATCTTGATGGCGACGATGTTATTTATCAGGGACTTAACCGCGTAGGCGATTCGGGTGACAAAACAATAATCGGAAACAACTCGCCTCATTATATCTACGGTTTTTCGATGGGCGGCGACTGGAAAGGCTTCTCGCTGAATGCCTTCTTCCAGGGTGTAGGAAAGCAGCAGTGGTACCCCTCAACCGAAGCGCGTTTCTGGGGACAGTACAATCGTCCTTACAACGACTATCCGCGATGGCAGGAAGACCAGCAGTTCCGTACCGAATTGCAAAATTTTGATGCCTATCTGCCGTTGCTTTCGGGATATTCGGCTCAAAACGGAAGCGGACAACTTCGTCTGGCTAACGACCGCTACCTGCAGAATGTGGCATACATCCGTCTGCGGACGCTTAATGTGGGCTACTCCCTGCCCAAATCTATCACGGACAAGCTCAAAGCAAGCGCCTTGCAGGTTTATATCTCCGGCGAAAACCTATGGACATGGTCGCCCTTGTATAACATCACAAGAGACACCGACGTGACAAGCGTTTTCGGCGCCGGCACACAATTGACCGGCCTCGATAGTAACGACACTCGAACCGATGGCGACGGCTACGGTTATCCTATGTTGAAAGCAATTACGCTTGGTATATCTGTTAGTTTTTAATCAATTAAATAAAGAAAAAAATGAAAAATATTAAATATATTGTCGCCGGTTTATTAATGTTCGCAGGCATAACCGGATGCGACCTCAACGAAATGCCGCAGGCGACGGCTTCAAAACAAGCTATCTTCGAATCGAAAAGCGGCTTAGAGTTATATTCAAACTCTTTTTATGAATTGCTGCCCACTCCATACGACGGAGTATTCCTGTTGGACGACAACTCGGATCTCGTCGCCCGTAACGGCGTGGATTCACGCTTCCAGCCAAACGTGCTGAGCGCTATCACAAGCTCCGGATGGACGTGGACAAGCCTTCGCGCAATCAACTATTTCATTGAGAATTGCGAAAAAAGTTCTGTTGCCGAGCGGGAACATTATCTCGGACTTGCCCGATTCTTCCGCGCTTATTTCTATTTCGGCATGGTGAAACGTTTCGGCGATGTGCCATGGATTGACCGGACTATCGAAGTGGACGACGAAGCTACGCTTTACGGGCCTCGTGACGACCGCTTCGAGGTGATGGAAAAAGTACTCGCCGACCTTAATTATGCGATAGAACACATCACGACCACAAGCGACCCGACTTGCACCCTTATCACAAAAAACGTGGTAAGAGCATTCAAAACCCGCCTGTGCCTTTATGAAGCCTCCTTGCGGAAATATCATACGAGCTACGGCAAACAGGGAACGGCCAACACATGGTTTCAGGAAGTCGTGAAAACGGCCAACGAAATCACCGGATTCTCACTGCATCAGGGCGCTAACGCGTATCGCGACATGTTCCTGCAAAAAGCGCCTTATACGGACGAAACAATCCTCTGCGTAGCCCTCGACGCCGCACTGTCAACTTACAGTTCGAGAAACCGTAAGACTATCAGCCCGACATATAGTAACCGTCCGGCATTGACGCGAGGATTTATCAACATGTATCTGAACGCCGACGGCACATCGTTTACCGACAATCCGTCATATAAGACCACGCCTTTTACGGAAGAAGTAAAAAATCGTGATCCGCGTATGAAACAGACCATCCGCCTGGGTGACTATATGCGTACCGAAAACGGCGTTCCCGTAGTCGCGCCGCCGAATCTCGACCAGTCGTTCACCGGCTATCAGATCATCAAAGGATGTTATGACGAGCGTTTCCCTTACGACGATGAGAGCCGTAATGAGAATGCACATCTCATCTTCCGTTGGGCTGAAGTGCTGCTTAATAAGGCGGAAGCTCTCGCCGAACTGGGGCAGATGACTAACGCCGAATGGGCAAGCACCATCGGGGCAATCCGTGCACGCGCAGGCATCACCGGCGCTACGCTGACACAGATGCCGACAACGGCCGACCAATACCTGCTGTCGTTCTACAAGAATAAATTTACCGATCCGGTATTACTTGAAATCTTCCGCGAACGCGCCATAGAAATGATTTTCGAAGGGCTGCGTGGCGATGACCTGATAAGATGGCATATAGGAGAACTGTTTGCCGAAGCGGAAATGCACGGCATGTATGTGCCCGAACTCGGCGAATACGACCTGAATAGCGACGGCATTATGGACGTCTGTTTCTATCAAAACACCAAGCCGTCATCAACAAATCCGTCGATAATTTTTGTTGACGTAACGCCGAGTACGGCAGTAGGAAAAAGAACGCTGTCGAACGATACGTCGGGCGAAATCGTCTATAATCCGGGCGCTCGCGAATGGCTCGACAAGAAATATCTCTACCCTATTCCCGAAACGGATAAAATAAAAAATCCTAATCTCGGACAAAATCCAGGCTGGGATTAAAAAAATTTACTATATTTGTGCCCGGAACACCGTAACAAAGTGCTCCGGGCATACATTATTTTTACTATTTAAACTATAATAACAATGAGAAAATTAATTACATTAGTAGCGATGATTGCCTTTGCAATCGTATCAAGTAACTGTAAGGAACCATTGAAACTGAAAGTGGCCACTTACAATCTCCGGATGGACACCCCTTCCGACAGCGCCAACGCATGGCAATACCGCAAAGAAGCCGTGAAAGCGCTGATTCGGTTCCACGATTTTGATATTGTCGGGACACAGGAAGGCTTCCTGCATCAACTGCAAGGCGTTTGCGAACTGCCCGAATACACATATTTCGGTGCCGGACGCGACGACGGAAAAGACGCCGGCGAACACTCGGCCATTATCTACAAAAAAGACAAATTTACGGTTAAGGAATCGGGTAATTTCTGGCTGCGCGAGACACCCGATGAACCGGGAAAAGGCTGGGATGCAACATGTTGCAACCGCATCTGCTCATGGGTCAAACTAAAAGAGAAAAAGAGCGGCGCCGAATTTTATGTCTTTAACGTCCATTTCGACCATCAAGGCGTAGTCGCACGCCGAGAATCAGGCCAACTGATGATTAAAAAAATTAAGGAAATAGCAAAGAACGCACCCGTTTTTGCCACCGGCGACTACAATTCCAATCCCGAAACGGAACAAATTAAAGCGCTATCCGATTTTCTAAACGATTCGCGCAAAATAAGCGAGACGCCGCCTTACGGACCTGAAGGCACGTTCAACAGACGTTTTTCCAATCCCATAGGGCCGAATCGCATTGATTATATCTTCGTAAGCGACCATTTCAATGTGAGCCGATACGGCGTTCTCACCGACTATCGGGAATTTCCCTTCTTTCCTTCGGATCATCAGCCGGTTACTGTCGAACTAACACTTAAATAAAATATGAAACGATATTTATTCCTATTACTGTCATTTGCAGCCATTTGCGGATGCAAAGATGAGAAACAGGCGGGTAATCAGTCTTTACGGCTGATTACCCCCGTTGATTTTTCGCACGTGAAAATCACCGACAACTTCTGGGCGCCATGCCTTAGAAGTCATGCCACTACTACGCTGGCGGTCTGCATTGATCAGATTGAAAATCAGACCGGTCGCATCCGTAACTTCGAGAATGCAGCTAAGGGCGAGGGCAAACATTCGGGTATCTTCTTCGACGACAGCGATGTCTATAAGGCGCTCGAAGGCATCGC
>JAISUX010000008.1 GCA_031271805.1 Tannerella sp. | reverse complement strand
GTAGCGTCAACTACCGTTCCTGTCACTGTCTTTTTCGCGGGTTGCTGGAGTTCGATGGCAGGCGTAGCAAGCTCTACCGAAACAGTTTCTTCTTTCAGGAAGATGGAAATTTGCTTGCCCACGACTTTGTAATCCAATCCCGTATCCGCGAGGACAGCTTCCAAAATGTCGGTTATAAGGCCGCTCTCGACCGTTACGTCAACTTTCCTGTCTAAAGCAGGTTTTGCATCCCCGGCGACAAGAAACACATATCCTCCCTGCTCTTCGATTTGAGTAAATGCTTCCCGTAAAGGGATATTTTTCAACTTCAAAGAGAGGGTCTCCTGCCCTGCAGCCGCCACTGATAGTGACGCCATTAACATCAGAGCAATGGTTTGCACTGTTTTTAGCCATTGAAAGGCATTGATTTTAAATTTGTTCTTCATTTCGCGCTTAAATTAAATTAATAATGTTTAAAAAATTACTTTTTCGTTAGGTATATCCGATTGTCTTCGCGCCGGTAGTCAATGTTGGCTATGGCTGAAATCGACTGCATTACTTCATTGATATCTTCGGCTAAGTAGAGTTTGCCGAAGCATGTTTTTCGGCCTATTGCTGTCGCCTCGGCATTGTCGAACTGTATGTTGTAGTACCGTCCTATGCGCTTGAGGACATCCATAACGGGCATCTCCTTCAATATCATAATGCCGTCCTTCCATGATATGTAGTCATTGATATCAACTTCCGACTTGGTGATTTTGCTGTTTTCCATGGAGAACATTTCACCGGGATTGATTTCAACTTTGGTCTCGGTGCCGGGGATTTCGACGCCGACTTTGCCCTCGACGAGTACAACAGAACGGGCGCTTTCGTCCCTGTATGCCGTGACGTTAAACCGTGTACCGTAAACCCTTACATCATAGTCGGCGGTGTGCACGATGAAAGGTGCGGATTGTTTCGCAACCTCGATAAACGCTTCTCCACGCAAAGTTATCTCGCGGGTTGAGCCGTTGAAATGCGCAGGGAAATCAAGTTCCGTTCCAGCGTTGAGCCATATCTTGGTGCCGTCGGAAAGGACTATCTGCGAACGCTTTCCGAATGGCACAATCATTGTATTCGTTTTGGTTTCGGCAAGCTTGATTTCTTCCTTCTGCTTCGTGTCGTTTTGCTTGGCAACCATTGCCTTGCCTTCTCCCGTAAGTTCGAGGCTCGCCTCATCGGGCAATTTATGCGTCTGATTATCGGATATGATGCGGATGTCCTCGTTGGAAAGTTCTTGACCAATAATCATTTCACTGTTATTTTGCGCTACTTTCGCCTGTTCTTTCTCGCCCCATAACCCCCAAAGCGCTACTATCAGCGCAATGCCGGCAGCAGCGGCGGCGGTGTATAAGAAGAATGTACGCACACGCGCGAGACGCGCCGGTCGGAGGTCGTTCATTATACGGTTGTAGAGGTTATGCTTTTCTTCTTCGGTAAGACTGTCCTGTGGGACGTGCTTCACGGAACGTTTGAAGACATCGGCTGCCTCACTGATAAGCAGTGAAGCCGCCTCCGAACTGTCGGATACACACTGCCAGTAAGCGGTTAGCGCCGCGTCGCCTGTCAGACGCCATTCAATGAAACGCTCGTCGAAAAGAACGTCGTCCAACGTTTCGTATGTCTTTTTTATTCCGTTCATAAAAATCTGCTTTTAATCTTTATACATCCTATAGACGATTAAGAAAATTTTTTGTGGACAGTTTTTTCAAAAAAAAGAGCCTTAAATAAAAAAAAATGCTTTCCGGTATCACTGAAAGGAATATTCAAACTCTAAATGCAAACAACGCCCCTATCAGCACCATAAACAATTCAGGGTCAGCTTCTTTGCGGAGTTTTTCAAGCCCTCGATGCACTAATTTACGGACTGACTCCACTTCCATATCAAGCACCTGCGCAATTTGCTCATATTCAAGCTCCTGTATGTAACGCAGGTAAACGGCTTCGCGCTGGCGCGGGGTCAGCATACTTAACAGTCTGTCTATCTTGGCTTTAAGAATGGCGGCTTTTTCTTTAGCTATAATGGAATCCAAAACGGTAAAATCAATTTTGAACGGCAGTTCTTCTATCCCGTCGGTGTAAATCACAATGTTTTCGCGCTTCTGCAAATCAATCAGGCGGTTTTTCACGCTGCGAAACAGATATGCTTTTACATCCCTGACATCGCGCAGAGTGTCAGCAATGCGTTCGGAATACAGATGCAGGTAAACGTCATGAATAGCGTCCTCGCAACTCTCTCTACCGAATCCAAGGCTGATACCGTATTTGAACAAATCGTCCACATACTTGCAATACAGGCTATCATCATTTTTCATTTTTCCATTAAAATTATAAAGTAAAGTTTTGGCAACAAAAATACAAAGATTTTTTTAATATGCAAACAAAATTTGGATTTTTTTTTCAGTCCAACTGTCAATTGCAATTTCGATGCGTTCCTTCGGAATTGATGACGTGAACGACAGGCTGACAGTTTTTTCGTCGCCCGGCATAAGCGTTATATAATTGTCGGAATAATGTACCGGCAGGATGCGTTGACCTGTCTGTTTATCAAACACTTTGATGCGGTTGAAGAACGAGATACGGTTGCCTGTTTTCATGCGCACCGTTCCCGAAAATTCTTCGCCCGACTTGTTGAGCGAGACGGTTACTTCGGGTTTGTTTTCGGGCATTTTAGCCAGGGCGGTGAAGTCGTTTCCCGTTGTTGTCAACCAGTAGATATTGTCTGTCAGTTCTTTACCCGCTTCCAAAAGGGTGAGTTTCAGGAAATAAGCGCCGCTTACCTTATCCGGCGTCGGGACAGTAAACAGCCGCTCCACGCTGTTGGGCGCTATGGTCGCATCAGCGTCGGTTTCCCATATCAGCTCACCTGTCAGGCTGTAAATCTGCGCTTTGACTGTTGTCTGATGTTTGCTTAGCCCGGTGTTCAGCAGTTCGACCTGACGGCTTGCGCGGTTGTATGACGGATGAAGCGGCTCGCAGCCTTTCCTTGTGCCATACAGCGAAGCGTTGACGTCAAGATAGTAGTCATACATCTGTCCGCGTAACGAAGTCCACGGATTTTGAGTTTTCCATATCAAAATGCCTGTGTACCAGTCCCATATATGCGAAGCCCATCCTTCCATGAACGAGCGGTACTGGTCGTAGTTGACCACCTGCGCATATTTGCAGTAGGTTTCTATATCGGTTACCTGCCCATAGCGTTCGAGATGGTTGCCGTATCCGAGGTCTTTGTGATAGCGCCATGCTGCATCCATCGACCTGCCATTGCGCGGCAAACGCTCTAATTCTTTCTCCGTCATCATCATACGCATACTTTCAACTTCGGGCGACCCTACCGAGCCTGCTTCGGGATTGAAAGCCGGATAATGCTGTTCAAAAAACCATTCAAGTTCCTGGATGCCATAAGGCCCGTCGCCGACGCCGATTTTGTTGCTGCCAATCAGCACGGTATCAGTCGAATAGCTGACAAAAAAACGTTCGGGGTCTAAGCGCGGGAATATTTCTTCTTTCAGTTTCTTGTCGATATCTTTGGCGAGCGGCCATTCGTTGCCTCCGCACCACAGGCAAAGGCTCGGATGATTGCGCACCATTTTTACCTGATCTTCTACTGAGGCTATGAACAGATCGTGATTGTCGGGGTATTCCCAACGCCGTTCGCGCGAGTGAAGTTTCATGGCGTCTTCCCATGCGCCGTTGCAGTCGCCGCTACCCCAAAGGTCTTGAAAGACAAGTATTCCGAACTCATCGCAGGCGTCGTAAAATTCGGGTCGTTCGAGCAGTGCGCCGCCCCATACGCGAATCATGCGCACATTCATTTCTGCATGAAAGCGCACTTCGGCGCGGTAGCGTTCGGGCGAGAGGCGCAACAGCCATTCCGAAGCGATATAATTGCCGCCGGTAATGAATACCGGTTGCCCGTTGACTTTAAAGATACGTCCACCCGATTTGCCGTCCGTTTCGCTTGTGATTTCGCGGATGCCATAACGCAATTGTTGGCTGTCGCCGGTCACGCCGGAGGTCTCGAACGATATGCGCATGTCGTACAATTCCTGCTTGCCGATGCCGTTTGGCCACCACAGGCGCGGATTTTTGACGGTCAGGTCGGCAAACGACACTTCCCGTTTCTCGTGCGGCGCCAGCGTCAGCGATTGTGTCAGGCGGGCACCGTTGGTTTCGCATACCAGCACGCCTTTTTGGATGGCGTCAGATACGTTTTCCACTTCGACCGAGGTCTTGACGACAGCGTCCTGTTGCCTGCCTTCGGGCTGACGAACGCCGGACACCTTTGTAACTACGTAAGGATGACGTACAAGCACAGATCCGGTGGCCGTGATCGACACTTCGTCCCAGATGCCGGTGTTGCGGTCGCGCACGGGTTGAATCCAGTCCCATCCGGGCGTAAACTGCATTGTCACATTGCGGGCGATCTCACCGTCGCCACCCTGTCCGCCATTCGGATTACCCGGATAATCGGGCGGATAGAC
The DNA here is from genome assembly GCA_031271805.1 of Tannerella sp. Taxonomy (GTDB): domain Bacteria; phylum Bacteroidota; class Bacteroidia; order Bacteroidales; family Tannerellaceae; genus Tannerella. The sequence goes on along the minus strand of JAISUX010000008.1, from coordinate 1,074 downwards.
GATGACTGCCAGCAGGTTATCTCCATCGGCTTTCAGATATGGCGTTATCGGATAACTTTCGCGCAGAAACATCCCTTCGTGAGTCGAATTATTAATGCGCTTGCCATTAAGAAAAATATCCGCTTTATAGTTTATTCCTCTGAAATTGAGCCAAATCTGCTGTCCTTCCTCTACTTTGTCGATACGAAACGGGCGTACAAACCAGAAGGTATAAAAATCGCGGCCGATTTCGTAGATGTCGGGAATCAGATTATTGTTAAGGCTAACTTCCGGAGCGGGGAAGATGTTGTTTTCGAGCAGGGTAGTCAATACTGTTCCCGGCACTCGCGCTTTCATCCATCCGTCGGTATTAAACTTGGCGGCAGACAGGGTGTTACCGTCCACTCGCACTTCGTTAGCCCGTCGTGCGAACCAGCCGCTGTTGAGCAGTGTTTTTTCGCCCGGCGCGGGAATATTGATTACGTCCTGTGCCTGCAATACGGGCGTTGCAGCCATCATACAGGCCACCAATGATAAGAATACTGTTATTGCTTTCATATAAAAGAAAATTAATTTTACCGGCAACAAATGTAGGAATATTATCTTAAACATGCAACAAAATGCGGGGATGTTTGTTACATTCAATTCGGAAAAAAATATAAATTGCTTTTTTTGAAAAAAAATTGTATCTTTGCGGCAAATTTCCGCTCAAGTCATCTTGGGCGGCCTATAACAGCCCTGATTTAGACTTTTAATAAGGAAAAAGAAACAAAAAACAGGATTAATATGAAATATAGTTTATTATTTATTTGCATGGCTGAAATGGCAGTTAGCTGCTCCGGCGGCCTCGAAGTCGCCAATCCGAGAGTTGAGTACATGAAAGAGCCGCTTGGCATCGACATTGCCAAGCCACGCTTCAGCTGGGAGATAAGCTCCTCACAAAGGGAAATGAAACAGACGGCATATCAGGTACTTGTAGCTACCGACGTTGCATCACTGAAAAAAGAGCAGGGCGACGCGTGGGACAGCGGCAAGACCGACGGTAACGAAACAAACCAGATTTACTACGACGGCAAGCCTTTTGTCCCTAACACG
>JAISUX010000031.1 GCA_031271805.1 Tannerella sp. | reverse complement strand
TTATCCGCTTATCCGCTTATCCGACCTATATTTGCTTTATGCGGAGGCGATGAATGAAACCGGACATACCGATGTCGCCGAAACGTATGTTAATAAGGTACGAGCGCGAGTTAAAATGCCGCCTGTTCATTCATCCGATAAAGCCGAAATGCTGGAAATAATCAAACACGAACGTAAAGTGGAACTTTTGTTCGAAAATGTTCTTGTTTGGGATTATATGCGATGGAAGGATTTTGAGAAAACTATGCCATACGGCTCCGAATTTTACGGTTTCCGCCGCGAAGATTGGGGCTTTGAATCGGTACTTTTCCAACAGAAATTCTTGTCATACCCTAAATACAATCTGTGGCCTATACCTTCGGGAGAGTTGACAAACAACAAGAATATGACTCAGAATCCTGATTGGTGATGTCGAACTTTAATGGTAAATTAATATGAAAGTATATAGTAAATTATTCGTTTTATTTGCAATGTTGCCGCTCCTGACAGCTTGCAATACGACCGGTTTATATGAGTACCCATCGAGCGATGATTTGATTGAAACGTACATAACCGGTTTCAGCCTTGTTAACGAATCGGAAGCAAGTGTAATAAGTGGCTCGGCCGTTATCGACCGTGCATCAGGAACAGTGACTGTCAAGGCAATAGCCGGAACTGATCTGACAAGATTATATCCTCGTGCAAGCGTTTCCGAAGGGGTTGTCGTTGAACCGAAAATGGGTTATGCAACCAATTTTTCGAGTCCGGTGAAATATACATTGACTGCCGGAGATCGAAAAACTACCCAAACTTGGACGGTTACGGTAACAAATTGATAATTTTCCGAAAAAAATTATTATCTTTGCGGTTGAAATTTTATATGAGTCCGGATCAGAATTGTCCTTCCGGTTCGGACTCGCTTTTATTCAATAATAAACAATATCTATGAAGAAGTCATTTATTATCATTAGTTTGCTGTTGGTTTTCACTGCGGTGGAAGCGCAAAAGAAGATTAGCATCACCGAGTTTGGGGCGTCGCCCGATAGCCATGTCAATGTTATACCTGCCGTACGTCAGGCAGTTGACGCCTGCAAAGGTGATGAGGAGGTCGTTATAGAGTTTCCTACAGGGCGTTACGACTTTTGGTCGTCGTTCGACGGGAAGGCGCCGACTATCGGTTTCGATTTGAGACGCTTGAAAAATGTAACTATTGAGGGTAACGGTTCCGAATTTATCTTCCATGGCAATATGCAGATAGCGCTATTGGAAGATTGCGAAAATATCACCCTTCGTAATTTCTCGATTGATTGGGAGCGTCCCTACATCTCTCAAGCTGAGATTGTGGAAGCGACCGCCGATTATTTGGATGTTCGCATTGATAAAGAGCAATATCCGTATCTTATTGAAAACGGGAAAATAATGTTTACCGGCGAAGGTTGGAAACAGCCCGTTGTGCGTGCATACAATAATCTTTATGATGCGGAACGCCATGAAATCGTTACACAGACTTGGGACGACCCGCTCGGTAGCATCTTTGAACAGCCTGCCGAAGAGCGCGGCGACGGCATTGTCCGCTTTCTCGGCAGTACACCATACAAGCCTGATAAAGGCATGATTGTCAGTCTATTTCATGCGCGATACCTTACTAACGGAATACAAATATTTAAGAGTAAGAATACGCTGCTTAAAAACCTGACCGTCTATCATGCTCTCAGTCATGGAGTTGTTGGAGAGATGAGCGAAAATATCACGCTTGATAACACGTCCATGACCGCTAATGAAGCCAAGGGGCGGGTATTCAGTATTGTCGCCGACGCTTCGCATTTCGTGAATTGCAAGGGCGTCATCAAAGTAGAAAACTGTGCGCATACCGGTCAAGGAGACGATTTTATCAATGTTCATGGGCGTAATGTAGTGATACAGAGCGTTGTGGATGGTCGCACCATTGAGACTAAAAACGACGGCCGCTACAATCTTGTGGGCGATGAGATGTGGTTTTTAAACCGAGAAACTGCGCAGCGTGGTGAAACACGCATCGTCGAAGCGATTACGCCTGTGTATCAGGATGGTAAGCAGACAGGCTATCGCATTTCTTTTACAAAAGATATTCCGGCAGGAATCAAAACAGGTGATTTTGTGGAAAGTAAAACGTGGACTGCTTCTTTGGAACTGCGTAACTGCAAGATACTCAAGAAACACCGTGCACGCGGCATTCTTGTTACTACGCCCAAAGACGTTGTTATCGAGAACAATTATTTCCGTACGGCAGGAACGGCTATTCTGATTGAGGGCGATATCGACTATTGGTTTGAGTCCGGTGCCAATACTAACGTGCAAATCCGAAATAATGTGTTCGAGGACTGTCTGACTTCTGGTAATCGTGATGGCGACCGCTGGCAGTGGGGCGACGCGGTCATCACCATCACGCCGTCGCACCGTCCGACAAGCGACAAAACAGAGCCTTACCACCGAAACATTGATATTCACAACAATGTGTTCCGCGTTTTCGACCCGCCACTGGTACGCGCCCGCTCGGTAAGAGGTTTGAAATTTACTGATAATGAGATTGTTAATACTAATTCCTATCCGTCGTATTCGTGGCAAAAATCGTCATTCATGCTTGACGGCTGCCGCGAAGTCCTTATCCGCAACAACAAGATTGACGCTGCATATACCACTCGCGACATCCTTATTGAACACATGAAGAAGTCCGATGTCAAAGCCGCAGACTTCAAAGTAGGTTTTGTAAAAGGAATGAAGACTTATCTGAATTAGAAAGATTTACAAATCGGTAAAACGAAAAGATAAAAGTAAAATTATGAAATACGGATTATTATATCTATCGTTAATATACTTATTATTAGTGAGTTGCAATTCATCGGCGCCTGACGGAAATAGTCAGTACCTAACGTTTGCACCGGATGGGATTCCGTTTGTGGTGGCCGACAGTGCGTGGAATGTGGATGGCTTCGGGAATCACCGGGCAGTTGTAGCAGCTAAAAAGTCCGGGCATGACGCTGTGCTGGCTGAGTTGCCGTGGCGAAGGCCTGACCTACGGCCCGAAACGAAGAAGATTATCGTTGTTGATGCCGCCACAGGGCATGAAATAAAGGATGTTGCGATAATTGACCTCTCGAATGAGAGGGGGACGGTTGCGTTTCGGCCTGAAACTCTTCCCGGCATTTATTACATTTATTATTTGCCGTATAAATTTAGAGCAAGTCACGGTGATGCCCGTTACGGCAAGCCGTTGAACGACTATCTTGTGCCTGAATATGAGGCTGATGCGGCATGGAAAAAGAGTGTCGAAGAGAACGCGGCGTCGCTGCCACGAGCGGCGGTCGAACGTTTCGAGAGCAGGCAGGAGTTTGACTTCTTCACTCCGATGGGCTTGATAGCTACGGATAAGGAAGTCAGGGCATTACAGGAAAAACATCCTGGCGACTTCGTTGTGTTTCCCGAGGACAGGGCTTATCCTATCAGGCTTCAGGGCATACCGGCACGCTGGGCTTCGACCGGTGAGGCGCGTGATTTTGAAGGTTTTGCGCTACGTAACGAATATTATACCTGGCAAATAGGCGTATGGGCTTCTCAAAAAGATTTGAAACATATTAAGCTGATATTTAGTGATTTAACTAATGGATCGGATGTGATAAAGGCTACGGAGATAACCTGTTTCAACGAAGGTGGCACTAATTGGGACGGGCAACCAATCGCTTTCGATGTCAACGTAGCTAAGGGGAATGTACAGGCTCTTTGGTGCGGTTTGCAGATTCCCGAAAATGCCAAAACGGGCAGTTATAAGGGAAAAGTAAGGATCGAAGCCGAAGGTTCGGATGCTAAAGAAATCGGCATTTCTATCCATGTCGGGAAGGAAGTATTGGCGGATCATGGCGACGGCGATTTGTGGCGCCACTCGCGTTTGCGCTGGCTAAATTCGACAATCGGCGGGGACGATATGCCTGTCGAACCGTTTGAAAAAATGACGCTCGAAGGTAAAAAAATCACAGCAACGGAAAAAACACTTATCATCGACGATAACGGATTGCCGCAAAACATAGAAATCAACGGGCTGGAGGTGCTTGCAAAGCCTCTTTCGTTCGAGGTTGTGACGACAAAAGGGGCGGTCGGTTTCAAGGCCGACAACCTTAAAATTTCGCAAAAAGCCGATGGTAGGGTGGAGTGGACGGCCTCATCAGTGCAGGACGGCTTGAAGTTCGATTGCTTTACATACATGGAGTTTGACGGCTATCTGCGTTATCGCATTAGCTTATCTGCTGATAATGAGATGATTGTCAATGACATTCGCCTGCTCGCAACATATACGCCAGCCGCTTCGGAATATTTCATGGGCGCCGGTTTCAAGGGCGGATATCGGCCGACGGCTTTCTCCTGGGATTGGAAAGGCCCTTGGGATAGTTATTGGATTGGCGGTTATAAGGCGGGTTTGCATACCGAGTTCCGCGGCGGAACATACCACGGCCCGCTTATCAACGACTACAAACCTGCGCCGCCCAAGTCATGGGCAAACGACGGCAAGGGACGCATAAACGTCACCGGAGGGTTGCATCGCGAGGCAACTGTTAGGGCCTCTACAGGCAGCAATATTGTTTCATCCGAACCCATAGAATTTGAATTTGCATTACTTATTACTCCCGTTAAACCATTGAATACCGCAAAGCAATTCGGTCAGCGTTACTATCATTCGCTTCATGAAAATTTCGATAAGGCAGCCGAAGAAGACGGTGTGAATATAGCAAATATCCATCATGCTCAGACACTTAATCCGGTCATTAACTACCCGTTCATAGTCCGTGATTCGTTGATAAATTTTATAAAAAGGGAACACCTCGCGAATCGCAAGGTCAAGCTATATTATACCATCCGCGAACTAACAACCTGGGCGAAAGAGGTTTATGCTCTCAAAAGCCTGAATCATGAGATTTTTGTCGCCGGACCGGGGCAAGGTCTGCCATGGTACAACGAGCATCTGATTGACGACTACAAGCCTGCGTGGTACACCGAGTTGCCCGGCCAGAACAACGATGCGGCATTGGTGCTTAACGGTTTCTCGCGATGGATAAACTACTACCTCGAAGGGCTGCGTTGGATGTTCGAGAATTATGAAATCGACGGCATCTATATGGACGATGTTTCGTTCGACCGTGATGTGATGAAGCGTATTCGCAAGATAATCGCAAAATATCGTCCCGGCTCGCTGATAGACCTTCATTCCAACACCGGTTACTCAATAGGCCCGGCCAATCAATACACGGGATTTTTCGCATACGTTGACAGGCTTTGGTTCGGCGAAAGTTTCCGCTATAACCAAATGACGCCGGATGAGTGGTTCGTCACTTTTTCCGGTATTCCCTTCGGCGTTATGAGCGAAATGCTTCAGGATGGCGGCAACCGCTGGCTTGGGATGGTTTATGGTGCGACAGCCCGCCATTCATGGTCTTACGGCAATGAATTTTCTCCTGTCCCGGTATGGAAAATATGGTATTCGTTTGGCATTGCCGACGCCGAAATGCTCGGTTATTGGGACGAGAACTGTCCCGTAAAAACCGACAATCCGAATGTCAAAGCAACGGCTTACGTCCGCCCCGACAAGACGCTTATTTCAATCGGCAACTTCGACGCAAAGGACATATCCGTCCGTTTGACAATCGACTGGAAACGCCTTGGCCTCGACCCTGCGAAAGTGAAGATTCACGCGCCTCAAATCCTTAATTTTCAGGATGGACGGATATTAGCCCTCAATGCCTCAATCCCTGTTAAAGGGAAGCAGGGATACTTGCTTATTCTATCAAACAAATAATTAATATGAAAAAATTATCTCTATCACATTTTGTCGCTTGTGCCATTCTCGTTTGCTTGGGAATGACAGCGAAGGCGCAGGGCAACCGTATCTCTGTCGCCGATTTCGGTCTCAAACCCGATACTCGTGAGAATGCCGTCCCGTATGTAATCAAGGCTCTCGAAGCATGTAAGAAAAGCTCGGACATCACGCTTGTCTTTCCTAAAGGACGTTACGATTTCTGGCCTCATCATTGCATCGAGCGCGAGTATTTCGAATCGAACACTACGGACATCAACCCCAAGAGGTTGGCGGTACTGATTGATTTTTTCGACGGCTTGACTATCGACGGCGAAGGCTCGGATTTTGTCTTTCATGACCGTATGCAGCCGTTCACGATTGATAACAGCAAAAACGTCGTCATTCGTAATCTGACAATCGACTGGGATATCCCATTGACGGCGCAGGCTGTTGTCAAAGCGGCTACCGAGCAGTATATCGACCTCGAAATCAACTACTTTGAGTCGCCATATATCATTGAAAACGGGAAGCTCGTTTTTGTCGGCGAGGGATGGAAAAGTGCATGGGGAGGAACGATGGAATTTGACAAAGACACCCGCAATGTCGTTCCTCAAACCGGCGATCCGGGCTGTCTGCGACCGCATGGCGATTATCGTGCGGAAGAGCTGGCAAAAGGTCTCGTGCGTATAAATTTCCCATATACCCGCAAACCGGCTGTGGGTAACTTGCTCGTTTTGAGACATTCGGAACGCGACCATGCAGGCGTTTTCATAATCGACAGTAAGGATATCAGGCTTGAGAATATAGATATGTATCATAATGCAGGTCTCGGCGTCCTTTCGCAATACTCTGAAAATCTTGTTTTTACGAATGTAAAGTGCATCCCCAACGAGGCTAAGGGGCGTATCCTCGCCGGTCATGACGACGGTTTCCACTATTCGAATTGCAAAGGTGATGTTGTAGTTGATAAATGCGTTTTTCATGCCCTTATGGACGATCCGATCAATGTTCACGGCACGTCGGTGCGCATCATAGAGCGTTTCGACGACCGCACTCTTGTTTGTAAGTTTATGCACAATCAGAGCGTCGGCATGACTTGGGCGCAGCGTGGCGATAAAGTCGGCTTCATTGATAATAAGACCCTGCAAACCATAGCCGAAGGCACGGTCGAAAAATACCGGAAGATTGACAACGAGAATTTTGAAGTTACATTCCGTCAGCCTGTTCCTAAAGCCATAGTCGAAGGCAATGCTTTGGAAAATCTTACCTGGACATGCAACGTTTCGATCACGGATTCCTATTTCAAGAGTTGTCGCGCGAGGGGCGTCTTAATTTCCACTCCCGGCAAGGTCGTTATATCGGGAAATACCTTTGAATCAAGCGGTTCGGCTATTCTCATTGCCGGCGACGCCAATCAATGGTATGAATCGGGAGCGGTCAAGGACGTGCTGATAACGCGCAACATCTTCAACGACCCGTGCATGACTTCGATGTACCAGTTTTGCGAAGGCATCATCAGCATCTTCCCCGAAATACCGTCCAAGAACGCCAAGACGCCGCCATTCCATCGCAACATCGTAATACGTGATAACGAATTTCACCCCTTCGACTATCCTGTCCTGTACGCATTTTCGGTAGATGGGCTTGAGTTTTCGGGCAATAAAATCATTCGCAGTAATCGCTATGAACCTTTTCATCCGCGCAAATTCGGCTTGACTTTCGAGGGTTGCCGCCGCGTAACGGTCAAGGACAACAAAGCCGAGGGCGACGTGCTCGGAAAAAATATCCGGCTTGTCAATACGCCAAAACGGGAATGTACGGTCGAGAAAGGAGATATATTCAAAATTACGGCTACAAATTGATTATATACCCGTTTCCGCTTGAAATCTTGAGTTTATACTCGTTTTTTCCGACGGTTTCTATCGTGCCGGAGTTGCTGCGCGGCTTTGATTTTGTTGAAAAATAAAGATAGCCTTCGCCTTCGCTCGCTTCAATTTTGATCTGTTTCTTATCCATGTAAACCTTGATGTTTCCATGGGGCGTTGGGACTGTGCCTTCTATCCATTTCAGATCCGCGAGAACGGGACGGATGCTAAATTCTTTGTATCCGGGTTTTTCGGGTTTCACGCCGAGGTAATATTTCCCCAGAAGGTAGAGCGGACTTGCACCCCAGGCATGGCACAGGCTTTTGCCGTATGGCCGCCCGTACATGGCATAATGCTTTGCGCCTGATTCTTCTGGATTGTATTTTTCCCAAAACGAGGTGGCGCCCAATCGCAACATACCGCCCCAATAATCGCGTACCTGGTCAAGCACATACTTGTGCTCGCCTAACATGCAAAGTGATTCGAGTTCGTAAAAACGCATGTATGGCGTGGTTATTTTCAGCGCCTCAGGATTGAGCAGGACGTTTTGCTTGATTTCCTGCCGTTTAGCCGAATCTACGGCATTAAAAAGCACGGCGAACATGTTCATGAACGGCGTTATCTGACTGCTCGCGACGCCATCGATCCTGTTATGAATAAAGGCTTTCTTTTCCTCATTCCAAAACGATGAAATGATTTTTCCATATAAATCATCGGCTAAATGCTTGTATTTCAGGCTATAATCATCGTAGCCGAGAATTTTAGAGAAAGTCGCCATGGTTTCGAGGCTTTTGTAGAACAGCAATTGCTCGAAACTTATCTCGCCATCCTTACTCATCTCAAAATCAACCCAATCAATGAAAACCCAATCGCCGGGAAGACCTTCCAGCATCCCGTTTTTATTGCGACGCGAGAGGCAAAAATCCATCAATGTCTTCATGCGCGGATAAACGAGTTCGATAAACTTACGGTCTCCGGTGTAGAGATAGTAGTCGTAAATACTTATGAACCAATAGAATGAGTAGTCCATAATGGTGTTGATATGGCTTGTGACAGGCTCTTTTCCCCGAAGCTGCAAGATGGTACGTTTGACTGCCGGCGAATCGAAAAACGAGTAGTAGTTCATTAGATAGCTCTGGCAAGCGTCGCCTGACCAAACCCATCTGTCGCGTTTGATGCCGTCGATGAAAAATTCCCGTGTAGTAAGGTGCAAAGTGTAAACGGCCACATCGTGAATTTTGTTCAAAAAGTCGTCGCTACAACGGAATTTCCCCCTGTATTCCAATGGGAGGTATTCGTAAAGCATTGATATTGAATCTAATGCAAAATCATCTGTTTTTGCAAAAATGTACCTGAATGCTCGCGAGTCTCTTGAGGTATAGTTCCCGGAAGCGGCGCCGTCGCCGGCAGTCAGAATATCGAAAGTCTCGCATCCTTCGGTATCAAGCGCTTCTTCGGGCGATTCGCCGTAGTAAAGGTTCACTCTTCCGTTGCCCGTCAGATTGTGTAAAACTACATAGCCGAAAGTCTCTTTCCCGAAATCGTACAAAACGCCGCCCGTTTTCTTTTCGGCTGATATGGCGTTATGAGGTTCGACGGTCAGTTTGAACTTTGAAGGCGGGTTTTCCGCTTCGTTGAAGTTCCAATATCCTGCGGGAAGGAAGATTTTTCCCGACGACTGTGATTCGTCCGGATTTGCAAAGTCTTCGCAAGTCGCGCGCCAACTGCTATCCGAAAAGATTGTTTCACCTCTGACGAAAACGGCGGGAACGTTCTGTTGATTGAATACCCTGACGCTCAATGAATGTTTTCCGGCCGGAATCGTCAATCTTGTCATCTCATTAGCGGCATCGGCAGGGAGCAATTTCCCGTCTAATTTCATATAATACCGTCCTTCGGCGAATATTTCGATGGTCTCATTCGCCTTTAAATCAATCTGTTTCGTAAATTCCACCAATACATCATGGCTGTAGGTTTTCCAAAAAGGAGGATAAAACACTCCACGCTCAGTCCGCCGGTTTTGCATCACGTTGCCTAACCAAATCTCATAATCTCCGGGATACCAGATCCATGTCGCCTGCTGTGATATACCGTTGAAAGACAACAAACTAAAACAAAAAATAAAAACGATCTTTTTCATAAAAATTAATTTACGGTTTCAATTTCGACCGAAGCTCCCTTCAGCCAGTTGGCTGTAAAATCGACTTTGATAGTTCCCGCTTTGTCGGTCGCCTGAATATATGCGATTAAGCGGCCGAGAAATGCGCGCTGGCGGTTGTCGGTATAGTCGCCCACATCCGTGTTATTGCTCGCTTCCAAGCCAAGCAGCTTCGCTTCGCCTTCTATGACGCAGGTTATCTCGTTGTCGGCCAATAGTACCGGAAGGCCGTCTTCGTCAACAACTTGCACGGCGATTTGCGCCAACCCGCCGTCTTTTGAAATCACCTTTTCCGATGAAATTATTTTCAACGAATGAGGTCGCTTGGTGGTTTGGATTGTATATCGCGTAACTTCCTTATTATCAGCATTTAATCCGATAGCTTCCAATTTGCCGGCTTGATAGGGAATGTCCCAATATATTATGCCTGTCTGCTCGTCATAATCTTTTGTTTCATCAATTTGTTTGCCGTTCAAGAGCAATTTCGCTTTTGCGGAATTGGTATAGCATACAACTTTAATTTGCTGGTTATCAGCATAATTCCATATAGGGTGTGCATCTGTGGAGAGCCATCTTTGTCTTTGGTTTGCCGGATATGTGCCGATATAAATCATCGGTTCGTCGCTCCACAAAGACTGTCGGAAGTATCCTCGCGGTTTGATGAATCCTCCCAAATCAAGCAATCCGGCCGTGGAGCCGCGCGAAGGCCAGCGTCCGGATTCGCCGAGGTAGTCGATTCCCGTCCACAGGAACTGTCCGGAGATGTGTTTGTTGTCCTTTACCGCTTTCCAGGCGGCTATGTCGTGCCTGTTTTCACTGCCGTAGATAATCCGGCGGGGATATTTCTGGTGGTCGGACTGATACAAACTTTCGGTATAGTTATAACCGGCGATATCGAGGGCGTCCGGGTATTCCGTCTGATTCGACATGACAACGCCTGCAAGTCCTGCTGTTACGGGGCGCGACGGGTCGTACTTTTTCACGACCGCGGCTAATCGTTTGGCAATGCCGCCAAGTCGCATGGCATCGGGAGCGTCTTTTTTGTAGCCGCCGAAGATTTTTTGCGTAAACTCCTTATTATCACCGTCAAGAATAGGATGCGAGTAGGGGTCGTTAGGATAATCCACTTCGTTGCCGATGCTCCAGGCAAAAATCGACGGGTGATTGCGGTCGCGGCGCACCATGTCGGCCAAGTCCTGTTCGCCCCATTGAGCGAAAATGTCGAACGAGCCTTGATGACCGGGCGTCCCTTGGTTCCAGCCCTCTATCCATTTGTTTTTCGGGAACTCCCATTCGTCGTATGCTTCGTTCATAACTAACAGGCCTATTTCGTCGCAAAGATCATATAAATCAGGCGCTTGCGCGTTGTGACTTGTGCGGATAGCGTTCACTCCAAGCCCTTTCAAAGTACGAAGCCGCCTTTTCCATACATCGCGCGGCACGGCCGAGCCTAACACTCCCGCATCGTGATGAAGACATACGCCTTTGATTTTCATGTTTTTGCCGTTAAGGAAAAATCCTTCGTCCGGATCGAAAGTGAAAATGCGGAAAGCCGTTTGCGTCTCTGTCTCGTCAATGACTTTGCCGTTTTGTAAGACGCTCGTTTTCAGGGCGTAAAGATTGGGATTGTCCAAATCCCACATTTTTGCATCCTTGACGGATAATTGGGTCTGTGCTGTTGCGACGCTTTGTGCCGTTACCTGTATTTTTTGCGATTTTTTTGCGGCTACCTTGCCTGAAGCATCTATCAATTCATTGATAATATGTATATTAGCATTATTATCGGATTGATTTTGAATTTCTATATTGACTTGCAGTGATGTGGAGCCTTGCGGCTCGACAAACACGCCCCACTGAGCGATGTGTACCGGATTGGCATACACGAGCCAAACATCGCGGTAGATGCCTGAGCCGGTGTACCAGCGTGAATCGGCATTTTGGCTGTGGTCAACCCTTACGGCTATGATATTGTTTTCCCCGAACCTAACAAACGGCGTGATATCAAATGAAAATGAGATATAACCGTTTGGGCGGCTGCCGACAGATTGTCCGTTCACAAACACCTCGCTGCGATTATAGACGCCTTCAAAGTACAAATAAACTCGTTCATCCCGTTTCTCTTGAGGGATGTTCAATGATTTGCGATACCAGCCGATACCGCCGGGCAAAAATCCCGTGCAGCTTGCGTAAGTTGGGCTGTAAGGCTGTTTCACGCTCCAGTCGTGGGGCAAATCGACGGTCTGCCATGCTTTATCATCGAAATCCTGGAGCTTAGCCTCCGCCTGATCTCTCAATACGAACTTCCAACCCTCGTTGATTTTCTCCGGCTGTCCGAACGATAGTTGAGCAAAAGCCGAAACTGCGTAAAACATTGATATAGCGCTAATTAAAAATATTATCCCTTTCATAATGCGAAATTAATTATTATAGTATTTCAATGTTCAAAACATCGCCTTTTGCCAACTTAATCCTGTCGAAAGAAATAATTATTCCATCGTGCACCTCATAATCAGCAGCAAGCGGCTTTTGATTCAGCATTACACGGACTGCTTTTGGATCTATATTCGCCGAAATTTGCAACATTACTTGACGAAGCGAGACCCTTCCATATTTTACTTCTATAGAGTTTTTCTGCGTCTTTTCCTGTCTGATTTGTGAAATATTACCCCACCCTTCTGCCGCAGTAAAAAAGCCTTTGAAATTGTCTGTCATCATACGTGGAGCAAAACCAATAATGCCTTCCGGACCGTTGTAACTATAATCCTGAAGCGCTGTTAACAAACCATACGAGGCTAAAGCCCTGGCATAATGGTCGCCACATTCAACCTCGTTCCATGGATTATGTTTCACTCCATCATATCGCAAATGTACAGCTTTGACTATTGCCAGAGCCTCATCCAACATCCCCCTGTATATCATGCCGGTAGCTACCTGATATTCAATACCCGTCCATACTTCGTCTCGATACCGTACGCCCGCTTCACCCGGATGTTTACTAAATGGCCATGTACATATCAACAAACCGGGTTCTCCGGAATGGGCATAATATCTTTCAGGCAGATGTAATTCTGTCTGTGGACCTACGTCGTTTGTCCAATTGTATTTCCATACAGAATGTAATGCTTGGTCGATAACATCGTCCGGATAGAGGCTGCCCAAATGTAGCAAATCTGCCCATGTCTGTCCAAACAACTGGTCGCTTAAACAACCTTTTCCGTACTGATACAATGGATATTCTTTTTCGTCAACATCTTGAATAAAATAACCAAACTCGGCATTCCAGAGGCGATCCATCGTATTACGCTTTCCGGCCTCATAAATTCTACGATAGCGCTCGGCCGCAGTCCTATCGCCCATTACTTGAGCCATCTTCTCGCCTGCACGTAACGCGGCAAGATAAAGTGCTCCAACGTATGTATTTGCACCATTAAATGAAATATCATACGTGTTTGGCTGCGTTTTAACTATCAACCCGTCTTCATTGCCGTCCTCGCTGATAATATATTCTATTGATTTCTTGACCTTATCCCAATTTCGCGACAAGAAAAAGATGTTCTTAGACATAAGATGCTCACGGTACATACGCAATATCACACTGGCATGTCCATCAATAAGAATGCCATGTTCGCCGTTTCGGGCATAAATAGCGCCATCATTACGTAAAGAAACACCGTAATCTGTCTTTTCTCGGAGGTTGCGTTCCAGTTCCGGAAACAACGCTGCCACTGCCTGAGCATAACCCCATACATGAGTACATGTACCTTCGCACGAGCCTACTCCTTCCCATGCCCAAAATTTACCGTCTGCCCACCACTGGCAAGTCTCGGTTGATAATGTGGAAATAGGCATCATTATACGATGTATCAACCAGTAAGGTAATGTCGTCTGTTTGTAATACGTATCGCAAAATGTAAATGTCTCTTCTTCGAGGCGTTCATAATTATCATATAACCATTGTGTTACATCAATAGAACCGTTAAATCGATTTGCATACATATTACCTATTGCCGGTATATTCGGGGGAATAGGCTTGTTCCATGTTGAACCTCTATAACTAAGCGGACGGTTCGGAAAATACCATGAAAGCACAAAAATAACTTCTTTCGACTCTCCCGCATCAAGTGTAACAGTAGAAGTCAATGCCCCTATTAATTTATCGCCTAAACGCGCCTCAGCCTTTCCTGAGTCGCCAAACTTGTAATAGTCCGGTTGGACTGTTGCTTTCGGATCAAATACACTTAAAGCCATATTGCCGAAATATGGATGACTTTCATTTATCAACTCGCGAGGCTTTGTTTCAGGCTCTGCTGAAAAGCGTATATTATCTATACAAATGTGCCCCCAAGGACCTGTTTTTTCATCAATTATCTCAAAATAAGCTTTTTGACCACGCCATTTCGAAACATCCCAAGTGTGTGGTTTAAGCTCCTCGGTATCATCACCTTCAGCTGTAAAAACTTTCTTCCCGCCTATAAATAAATTTATACATGTCGTTCCCTTATAGGAACCGCCGGCTATATCAAAAATTATGTATTTATCTGATATTGTAAACGTCGGTGAAATTAGACGACCTTTCAAATCGTCTGTTCCAAGATATGAATTTACTAAATAACCTCCATAATTACCGATGATTTTTTGCTGCGTAGGCATCGGACCGGGCGCAGGTGTCTGCCCGAATGCCTCGCCTTCAACTGTCCATTTGCGGTAATATCCGGATTCAAAATCCTCAAATATTTTTGATTTTGCTTGATTTTTAATACTTACAGGTAATGATTTATCGGGAATTAAATCCATATATAGCGACTGTATATTACCTGAAGAAACTGCTTGATTACGCAGTGTGCCTAAACCACTCTCTTTCAAGTCTATACAAACTATATTCTGAAGACGTCCCGTAAGACTTACTTTTACTGTCTTACCCAAAGAGTTCGTAATACGATATTTCAGTACAGTTAATGGATTAGCTGATTCTATGGCATTTAAAGGAATAAATGGCGAGAATACCGTTGCATTGACTTTCACTGGAAAATTGTCATTATGTGCAGCATAGTCTATATGAGCCACAGGATATTCTCCAATAAAAGATATATCATCAAATGCTTTTTTATTAAGTTCGCGAGTTTGTTTTGTTTGCCCGTCATCAACTGTAATATCGAACCCCTGTTCAATATAACTGAATGGCTCAAACGTTTGATAACATACCTTCCATGGACCCACTGCCGTATTGAAATTCATCAACCGATCCACTCCATAACCGGTGTTATAGCCGTTATTTGCTATCCACCAGTTTGCCAAAGTACCATCGCCGCGAACATAAAGCTGACCTGCCATAATCCCCCCGCAAGGCATTCCTATTGTCGCTAACTCTGCCCCTTTGTAAACTTTACGTTCTCCTTTATTTTGAACATCGCCTACAAAGGCTTTAATATCGCCTTTATATACCGATACTTTATGGTCGGCAGATGTTTGCCCTACCGCTAATGTTGAAATAAACAAAGCTATTACAACTAAATTTCTTTTTGTTCTCATGTTTTAATTTTTAATTTTTTCAAGATAAATACGTTCTATTTCAAATTCGTCCCCTCCGCCGTTTTTGCGTATGTGTATCGAAATGGAATTTGTTTGTGGAGTGACGGTTATTTCACCCATGACTTGCCGTTGCTGCAGTTTTTCTTCTTGTGCTTTGGTTGATTTCCAGTCGCTTAGCTGTTTTTGGCGTTGCCATACGCAGAAATCGGCGCCCGTGGGTTTGTCGAAGTACGAAAGCGACAGGGTATAGACGCCTTCGGGTATGTCGTTGAGCATGATGCGAACCATGCCGCCGTCCGCCGCATACAGCCGTAAGCCTCGCTGATGAACCGCGCGGACGCCGCTCCCAAGCGTAATATCCATTAGCTGGGGATAGAATGAATGTTCGGACGGGATGTAAACCGTTCGTAGTTCCTCGCTCGGCTCGCTTACCGCAGTCGGCGCATTGTCGCTGTAATAAAAGGCTATCGAGGCATAGTCAACAGGATAGCGGTTGCCTTCGGGGCCGTGCTCTATGCCGACGAACAGTTCCTTCTCGAACGTCATTTTGTCGGCCATATAAAAACGATATCCGCCTGTCCGCGACAACGGCAACGAGTAGTCGAGCGAGCCGTGCAAAGGCAGGCTTATGCCACGATCCCAACGGTCAAGCAGTGCATACCAGCCGCCGTTGTAATAGTCCTCCGAGCCGGTGCCGTGCATCCGCATCTTGCCGTCAACATAAGTCGAGTCGTCGCCCTCAAAAAACTGCGTCATCTCAGCCCTCAGACCCTGTGCCCAATGGACTGTCCCGACATAATGACCCTTGCCTTTGAGATCGGCGAAACAGTAGTACTTGCCGTCTGCAGGTCGTATCTCCCGTTTCCAGTTTGTATAGAAACGCCCTTCTTTATCTTTGTCCCGTTTAACATCATTGTAAAACGTTTTAGCAGTTATCTGAACGGGTGATTGTACGCTTCCCTGGCGTTTCTTGTATATCAGGCTGATTTTGGCGTTTTTGTCGAACGGGAAGGGAAAGAAACAGTAATTTGTCTCGCCGTAGCTGCCGATCAGCATACTCCGCATTGCCGGTTTGCCGTAAGCATAACCGAAGAAATCGGCCAAGGGCGCATAGACGGCAGGCGTCGATTCGTCGTCCCACACTGCTTTCAGGATGATGTCTTTTTCAAGCCCTTCAAATGAGCGTCCGCCGTTGATTTCCAGACCGGTAACTCTGCCTCCGGCGGTTTTCTCGAAGAACGCCGTCTCGTCTCCTGCTTGCAGCAGGAAGGTTTTTTCTTCCGTCATGTATCCGGCAGACGAACCTTCGGCATACTGGCTCATCACAGGCGATATGTCCGCCCAGGTCGCCAACGTTTTTTCCAGATCGCCGCGCAGGGATTCGTATTGAGCTTTATCATACGTAGTTACGTCGTAGCCCGACAGGTCGCGGTACTGTATTTGGTGAAACATAATCCTTTCGCCGCCGAAAACTATCTTGCACGATTTGCGGTAGGGGATGGGCAGATAGCAATAAAAACCACCTACCTCATTGCCGCAGATGGGTTTCACGAACGGGAACACTTTGCCCGAAAACAGGTCGTTGAAGCATACGACGAGGCGCGGAGTCTTTTCGCCGTCGAAATAGAACGACAGCGTGTCGTTTGTCGGCGTTGGCGTCCAGATGCGGTTTATCACGCCGGGGCCTTTAAGGTCGGCTATCACAAGTTTGCCGTTTTCTTTGCGGATATACGAGTACTGTCCCGAAAAACCGTCGTTATTGCCGCCGGTAGTGTCATAGCTCGAAATCTGTTCGACTATGCCGGTACGGTAAGTCGGCAACATGTCGGCGCGGCGGAGCAGACTGATTTCGGCGCCCAAATCAAACTTCTTGTCGGCGGCATAAGTCGCCGTAAGCATCAGCAAACCTGTTAGCAGGATTGTTATTTTGCAGATTAAATTCATAGAGTTACTGTATTAAAATTCGCGACAAATATAATAAAAAAATTTTATTTCAGCAACGGGCGTTTTTTATTCCATCTTTTCATTTGGCGGAACGAATCGAAGCCGAGCAAGTTGCCCGTAGAATTGCTGTTACGGCCTGCTTGTTCGAAGCGGATGGTGTGTTTGCCTTTTTTCAGCGCCGTACTGCCGAGATAATATGAGTTGACTTCGACGGCGGGAGCGTAGAGGTCGAGTATGCGCGGCTCGTCGGCGGGATTGGCGAAATTGATGTCTATCGTCATCGGTACGCGCGGGATGCGTTTGCCGTCGATAAACACCTGATAACGACCATAATCCGGCGCACTTGTCATTTTCAGGATAATGCCCTGATAATCTTCGTTTTCGATATTGAAGTCGGCTTCAAGCCAGGCTTTATCCGTTGTTGGCATAAAGAGTATTTGGCCGTCTCCCGTCCAGTCGTAGCCTTGCTGAAGCTCAATCTTACCGGGTGAATGGCGGACTGTGGCAAGCATATCTTTGCCTTCGATTACGATATCGAGGTCGGGAAGGCGTCGTTCGGCGAGCGAAGGCAACGTGCTAAAACGTTTAGGCTGTCCGATCTGATACCAGAAAGCTACGGTCGCCATATCATCTTCGCGCTCAACATGTCCGGCAACTTCGCCCGACTCGGTCTCGTCGTTACTCATCCAGCCGGTGTGTTCAATCTCGAAACGGAATGATTTATTGAATCTTACGGCATCCCTGATATGCCATCTATAGAGGGTATATTCGGCGCCGAGGTCTTCTTCACCCTTGCTCATATAGCTGCATCCGGAATAGAGGTTGAGGTTTTCGGTGAATCCCCAGGCGCTCAGGAAATAATCTTCCGTACCGGTACCCCAGGTCGATGGTTCGCTCTCGCCGTCTATATAGAACTTGGCGTCGCCTTCGCCGAACCAGTATGGGCTGCGCGAACGCACCGACATCACCGTACCGACATAGTGCCCCTTACCTTCGATATCGGCTATCAGATAATCACGGCCTTCCTGCTGCGGAAATTCCTGACGGTATTGGGCGCAGAAATACGCGGCATCGGCGGGCAGACTGCCGTATTCGGTATAATCGGTCTGGTAGTAGAAACTGCGGCAATTTTTCTCGCCTTCGTTGGTGATTGTTATGCGGGCGGCCTTATGGAATGGCATCTCCCAATAGCAGTTATAGCCGTCGCCGCCTTCAACCAACACCGGCAGCGACTTTACTTCGCGGCGCAAACCGAATCCGGCGGCGAAGAAATCACCCAAAGGCGCCTCTACGGCCGGTTCCGGGGCGTTATCCCAATACATCCTTATAACAAGCTCGTCGGGCGACGCCGAGCCGCCCTGCTCCAACCAGTTAGGACGTGCATCGTTGAACGTCAGCCAGATATGATTGATTATGCCGGCTCCTTTGACGTCAAAAATGGTGACCGTTTCGCCCGCGTGGATATACTTCAGGCGGTCTTCGTTGCTGTCGCCAGGGGCGCGTGAGCTGACAGCCCTGAAACGCCCTTCGCGTATTTGCGATAAGCCCAGATCGGGTCTGCTGCTATTATTACAACTCGTTACAACCGCCGCCAAAAACAATAAAGAAATAATTTTCCGTTTCATGATTTATTTGATTTTTAATGTAAATGCAATGCCATGGCGTCATTAGCATACATTTCGGCATACCGGTAAGGTATGCGCCCGTAGCCTTTGTCGCCGAATTTCTCGCCATGTGAATTTTTGAAAATCAGGTAGCCTCCGCCCGGCGTATCGCTATCATCCTGATAACCGACTATCAGCACACTGTGGCCGTCGTAAACCTGATCCGAATTGACGATGGCCAGCTCGCCACCGTCCAAGTAGCGGTTTACATCACGTTTCGGCCAGCGGAAACCGATAGCTACGGGGTGGTCGTAGTCGAGTTCCAGACGGATAGCTTGCAGCTGTTCTTCGGTCACGCCGGTGGTCGGATCCCATTTTTTTATCCATACCTGTTTTCCGATGCGTCGCTGCGAGGCATCCTGTTTGGCAGCTTCCGACGGCTCGGCCAATGCGCTGAAGCGCGTGGCGTAAGGCATATAATCGTCGGCGCAGACGCCATATTTCACCAATCCGTCGATAGCAAAATGGAAGAACGAGCCGTCTTCATCAACCCCCTCAATGCGATTTGCCGCCCAGTTCAGATATTCGACCGACAGGCGCGTCGTGTCTTTCAGAACATGAGCGCGTTCAAACTCAATCAAGCCCACAACGGCAAAAATCGAACAAGTGCCGCGGTTACCCTGGTCTTTAACGCTTATGCCGTATTCCTCAAAAAGAGGACGAAGCGTTTTCTGGGATAGGG
>JAISUX010000118.1 GCA_031271805.1 Tannerella sp. | reverse complement strand
ATGCTCAAATCATCCGAACAGCGCGGATGTGGCGATATTGCTGTCTGGCTTGTGGATAAACTTGCTAATAAAGAATTTAAACTCAACAGCGGTGGCATCTATTATTTCTCATCGCGTAGCGGCGAGATTGCGGACAGGTTTACCCTTGAGTTCCGCACCGCTCCGGTTGGTAATGAAGTAGTTATGCCCGATGAATCCTTCTTTGCATGGAGTAGTGCGCCGGGAGTTATCTCGGTTCGAGGGGCTTCGGCGGGTGAAAAGGTCGAAGTGTTTAATGTGCTGGGACGACTGTTGCGGACGTCTTCCGATATTGACAGAATTACAGGATTTGCAGAATTTACAGGGCTTGAACGTGGGATTTATTTTGTGCGATGCAATGATAAAAATGTTAAAGTTATGGTTGGATTTTAGGGTTAAAACGCTGATATATAAGTAACTAAATAAGAATATAAATAATTAGAAATGAGAGAATATTTATTTAATGGTGTTACGGATTTGCCGATGGTTGTGGTAGCCATCATGGAGGAGGAAATCAGGCAATCGAGAATAAAGAAGACGGATTGCTTAGATCCTTCTTGCAATGACGGGAGTGAAACAGGAGATACGACGGATGAACCATACGGTCATACCGTCCGGTAATTACCATATCGGCATACTTAATTACCTGCAACAATCCTGTTGCAGGGTCCGTTTACGGACAGGAACTGATTAAGAAAACCGCCTGTTATTTGGCTGAAGTAATGCTTCGGTAATAAGTTTTGGCGAAAACTTGTCTTTCTATGGCGAATTTTCAACTTTCTATGGGGAATTGAAATGTTGTTGACATTCAAGTATATATCTAAAAAATGGCAAAAAAAATGGGGTTTCTATGGGGAATTTTTGGGTTTCTATGGGGAATTGAATTTAGATTTTAGATAACAGTTCTGTAAATTGCTCAAGAATATTTCGGTTGCTGTCAATTTTATTATCAACATAATAATTTGTCCATCGTCCACTTCCGCTTTTTGTAATCAGACTGTCGCTTTCCATTTTTGATATTAAATACCGTATTTGCTCTCGTGTAAGCAAGTTACCAAAGGCATCAACAAAGATTTTCATCGAAACTTCTTTCGCTTTCTCAAAACAACCTGCCACGATTTGCAGGTCGCTTACCCTGTATTCCTTGATATAAGCAGGCTGTTCGGCAAATTCATAGTACAGGTCGCCAAGAACATATTTTTTATCTGCCGAACTCAGCGATTTTATCAACCCTTCGCGCAGTAATTTTTCAACCAAGTCCGGAATTTTTTCTTAAAAAATTATTCGCAGACGAAAAAAAAACAGCAACTTTTATGATTATCTGTTAGGATTTCGAGAAATTTGTATATCTTTGCGGCCGAAACCAAATAATTTTTACACGATGACATCCATCTATTGGCAGGAAGACATTGAGACCATGAGTCGAGGCGACCTTGAGCGCCTGCAGTTGGAACGCTTACGCAAGACTATTGCGCAAGCCGCTAATACTCAATTTTATAAGAACATTTTTGCCGAAAACGGCATCACTCCGGAAGGTATCGGTTCGCTTGACGACCTGAACCGTATTCCATTCACTACCAAGGACGACCTTAGGGCGAATTATCCCTTTGGTCTCGCAGCAATCCCGCTTCAAAAGTGCGTTCGCGTGCACTCGTCGAGCGGCACAACCGGCAATCCGACCGTAGTCCTACATTCGCAGAAAGACCTTGACGCCTGGTCGAACCAGGTCGCCCGCTGCATGTACATGGTAGGACTGCGCGATACGGATGTGTTCCAAAACACATCGGGCTACGGCATGTTTACCGGCGGCCTCGGCTTCCAGTACGGCGCCGAAATGCTTGGAGCGCTGACTGTCCCGTCAGCATCGGGCAACTCGAAGCGTCAAATCAAGTTCATCATGGACTTCGGCACAACCGCGCTGCACATCATTCCGAGCTATGCCACGCGCCTTGCCGAGGTCTTCCGCGAGATGAATATCGACCCGCGTACCGACACAAAGCTGCGCGTCTTTTGCATCGGCGCCGAGCCTCACTCCGAGGAACAACGCCGCCGCATCGAAGCCCTTCTCGGCGTCAAAGCCTACAACTGCTTCGGAATGTCGGAAATGAACGGCCCGGGCGTCGCTTTCGAATGTCCGGAACAAAACGGCCTGCATATCTGGGAAGACTACGTGATCGCCGAAATTATCGACCCGGAGACCCTCCTTCCCGTGCCGGAAGGCGAAATAGGCGAACTCGTCCTGACAACCCTTCAGCGCGAAGCTATGCCGCTTATCCGCTACCGCACTCACGACCTCACACGTTTTATCCCCGGCGAATGTCCATGCGGACGTACCCACCGCCGTATCGACCGTTTTAAAGGACGCAGTGACGATATGATTATCCTGAAAGGCGTCAATATCTTCCCGATCCAAATCGAAAAAATCCTCATGGGATTCAAGGAACTCGGAGGCAACTACCTCATAACGATTGAGACCGTCGGCAATAACGACGAGATGCTCATCGAGGTCGAACTGTCCGAGTTGTTCACCGACGACTACGGCGCACTCGAACGTATGAGCCGTAATATTGTACGCCTTCTGAAGGACGAACTGCTTATCACTCCGCGCCTTAAACTGCTTTCAAAAGGCTCGCTTCCGGTCGCCGAAGGAAAAGCCGTTCGCGTCAAAGACCTGCGTAAATTCTAATAATTCCCAATTAAAAATATGCCGCTATGACAGTCAACCAAATTTCAATCTTTGTAGAGAACAAATACGGCAAGCTGTGCGAGATACTCAATCTCCTTGCCGACGAGAACATACATATCGTGGCCGCAACCGTCGCCGATACATCCGAGTACGGTATCCTGCGCCTGATCGTCTCCGACTCTGAGCGAGCGTACAAAGTGCTGAAAAAGAACAATGTAAGCGTCAACCTTACCGATGTGCTCGCCATCGAGACCGATTCGACACTTGGCAGTTTCGTCCGCACCCTGTCGTACTTCACGCAGTCGGGCTTGAGTATCGAATACATGTACTGCTTCTCGCTTCGAGGCAAATCAATACTAATCCTCCGTACCAACAACCGCGAAGCAGCCCGCGAAGTCATACGCCGTAACAATCTCGGCTATATCACCGAGAACGACCTGATGAATCTGTAAGCATGAAACGAACGATTTCATAATGATGAAAAAGGTCGTTAAGAGATTGATTTGGTGTATATTAGCCCTCATTATTCTCCTTGCTGCAGTTTGTGGAGGGGGGATATGGTATATATTATATAAACCGAATTTCAAACCCTCCGAACGAAAATTCGTCTATATATATGAAGATGTAAAGGATTTCGACGCCCTTTGTCAGCAGTTGCAGGATTCGGCCGCTTGCATTGATGTGCGGTCATTCCGGATACTCGCCGACTACCGCAAATATCCCGCCAACATGAAATCCGGTCGCTATGCCGTAGAGCCGGAAATGAATAATAACACCCTCATCAACCATCTGCGCCTCGGTCAACAGTCGCCTATACGACTGATATTCAACAATATACGCTTGACGACCGACCTTGCCGAACGCCTCTCGCAACAACTGATGATAGACGAGGATGATCTCCTTGCGCTCTTTGCCGATTCGCTATATTGCGATTCCATCGGATTCACAACCGCCACTATCGGCGCAATGTTCATCCCCAACACTTATGAAGTCTATTGGAACATCAGTCCGAAGAAACTTTTCGACCGCATGAAGCGTGAGTACGAAACTTTTTGGACTGCCGAACGCCGCCGCAAGGCCGAAAATATCCGCCTGAATCCCGTTGAAATCGCCGTTTTAGCCTCGATAGTCGAGGAAGAAACCGCCGCTCCCGACGAATATTCCAGGGTTGCCGGCCTCTATATCAACCGCCTCCGGAAAGGCATGTTGCTGCAAGCCGACCCAACCGTCAAATACGCCCTCGGCGACTTCTCGCTCCGCCGCATCCTGAATGAACACCTCACCGTCGAATCCCCCTATAACACCTACCTCAATCCCGGTTTGCCACCAGGCCCAATCCGTATCCCATCTCCGCGAAGCATCGACGCCGTCCTGAACTACGAACATCATAACTACCTGTATATGTGCGCAAAAGAAGACTTTTCAGGCCGCCATAACTTCGCCGTTACCCTTGCCGAACATGCCCGCAACGCCGACCGTTATCACGCGGCTTTGAACAGATTGAGATAAATTGTTTGCAAAACACTTGCAAATAGGTTTTATTTTGTTTACCTTTGCCGGTCGAATCAATAATAAAAGAATGAGTAAAAAACTGTTTTTAGGCGATGAAGCCATCGCTCAGGCGGCTTTAGACGCCGGATTGTCGGGCGTCTATTCGTATCCGGGGACACCTTCGACCGAAATAACCGAATACATCCAGCAAAAGACGGCAGGAAGCAATATCCACAGCCGTTGGTGTACTAATGAAAAAACGGCTATGGAAGCCGCTCTCGGCATGAGTTATGCCGGCAAACGCTCGCTGTGCTGCATGAAGCACGTCGGACTGAATGTCGCTGCCGACTGTTTCTTGAATGTGGCCATGAGCGGTATCCACGGCGGTATGATAATCGTTACGGCCGACGACCCGTCGATGCACTCTTCGCAGAATGAGCAGGATAACCGTTATTACGGTGACTTCGCCATGCTGCCGATGCTCGAACCGTCAAACCAGCAGGAAGCCTACGATATGGTATATGAAGGCTTCGAACTGTCGGAAACTATCGGTTATCCCATCCTGTTGCGTATCACGACCCGCATGGCGCACTCGCGTTCAGGCGTCGAGACCCGCGAACCGAAACCGCAAAACGACATCAATTTCCCTGCCGACGGCCGCAAACGCTTCATCCTGTTGCCCGCCCTTGCCCGCAACCGCTTTAAGACACTTCTCAAGGCACAAAATATACTTACACAGATATCCGAATCGTCGGATTATAACCGCTATTTTGACGCCGACGATAAGTCGCTCGGCATCATCACAACAGGCATCGCCTTCAATTACCTGTCCGAAAATTTCTCGGAAGGCTTCCCGCATCCTGTTCTGAAAATATGCCAATACCCGCTTCCAAAGAAGTTAGTCGAACAGATCACAACGGAATGTGACGAAATACTTGTCCTCGAAGAAGGCTATCCTTATGTCGAATCTCATCTCAAAGGCTTTCTCGGCAAGGGATTGAAGATTCACGGACGCTTAGACGGCTATCTCAATCGTGACGGCGAACTCTCGCCTGACACGGTAGGCAAGGCGCTCGGCATCGAAAGCATCGTCCATTATCCCGTCCCCGAACTTGTAGAACAGCGCCCGCCGGCTCTTTGCCAAGGCTGTGGCCACCGCGACCTTTACGAGGTACTCAACCAAGTTGTCGAGGAATACAACGGCGTCGCAAAAGTCTTTTCCGATATAGGATGTTACACCCTCGGCGCACTGCCGCCCTTCAAGGCTATCGACAGTTGCATCGACATGGGCGCCTCAATAACAATGGCCAAAGGCGCCGCTGACGCAGGTCTGCACCCCTCTATAGCTGTCATCGGCGACTCCACATTCACCCATTCCGGCATGACCGGCCTGCTCGATTGCGTCAACGAGAACACCCCCGTGACCATCATCATCTCCGACAACGAAACCACCGCCATGACAGGCGGCCAGGATTCCGCAGGCACAGGACGACTTGAAGCTATCTGCGCCGGTATCGGTGTTGCACCCGAACATATCAGGGTGCTCGTCCCACTGAAGAAAAATCACGAAGAAATGCGGCAAGTTCTCAAGGAAGAGATTGAATATCAAGGTGTTTCCGTCGTAATTCCTCGACGCGAATGTATCCAAACCATATCACGAAAGAAAAGAAAATAAAGTTATGAAGACAGACATCATATTATCAGGCGTAGGCGGCCAGGGTATCCTCTCAATAGCCGCAGTAATAGGCGAGGCAGCCGTAAAAGACGGCCTTTACATGAAGCAGTCGGAAGTCCACGGCATGAGCCAACGCGGTGGTGACGTGCAGTCGAACCTCCGGCTCTCCGACAGTCCCGTAGCATCCGACCTCATACCTCTTGGCCATGCCGACATAGTAATCTCGCTCGAACCGATGGAAAGCCTGCGCTACCTGCCGTACCTCAAGAAAGACGGATGGATAGTAACCAACTCGCAGCCTTTCGTCAACATACCTAATTATCCGGACGTTGAGCGTGTGCTCGCCGAAATCGGCAAACTGCCCAATAAGGTAGTCCTCGACGTCGATAGCATCGCCAAAAACCTCGGTAGCGCCCGTGTCGCTAACATAGTGATGCTTGGAGCCGCAACGCCTTTTATAGGTATAGCATACGACAAGATCGCCGACGGCATCCGCTCGTTCTTTGCCCGCAAAAGCGAAGAAATCATCGACCTCAACCTCAAAGCGCTTAAGGCAGGATATGACGTGGCGGTGAAAATATGAAAAAATTTTATGAATATTTTTGTATTTGAAAAAATATTACTCTATCTTTGTCACCCAATAAACTCTTAAAAAAAAATATTATGATTTGTTCAAAATGTGGAGCGCAAAACCTTGACGGAGTAACGTTTTGCGGCAGTTGTGGGACTATGATGACCTCCGTAACGGAAGGTAGCGTTCCTAATAATGGCACGGGCGCCGGAAATGTCATGACACCCCAGCAAGTAATTACACAGCCTGTCGGCGGTGCATCCAACGGCGGCACGGTGATGCCTAAGGACTATATGACCGAATCCATCATCGTCACCATCGTGTCTTTTGTTTGTTGTTGCAACCCTATTTCCATTATCCTTGGCATAATTGCCATTATCAAAGCTAACGGCGTCAAATCGGAGTTTCAGGCTGGCCGCTACGACAGTGCGATCAGCAGCGCCAACGCAGCAAAGACTTTGCTCATAATTGCTGTCGTAATCGCTGTTATAGGTACTGTTGTCTCGGTAATCCTTTCCTTACTTGGAATAGGCGCTTTCGGCACTGCGCTGGAACAAATAATGGAAAGCGCAGGAGGCTTTTAGTCAATTGTTTTTGTGATTTTACATGTCCCGTAACAAACGTATATTGTTAGGGATTGTTATTCTTATGTCCCTATTCATCGGTGTTTTCCTGTATTCGCAGTTTAATCCCGAAGACGTGAAGTATTTCCCTAAGTGTCCCGTCTATACATTTACCGGTTACAAATGTCCCGGTTGCGGCTCTCAAAGAGCTATTCATCAACTACTTCATGGTAACATTTATAGCGCTTTTAAACTTAATCCGTTCATTATATTGATGTTACCATATATGTTTACAGGAATATACATCGAATACATTGCCGACAAAACGCATACGGTAACAGCCAAAATTCGAAGCATACTTTTCGGAAAGTGGGCGATAATATTAATCGGAATATTTATGATTATATACACGATCGCTCGAAACATTGCCGGTTAAGTTTGTTTTTCCGTCACGAATGTCTCGTAAGTATTGTCGCTATAAAAAATCAACAGTTTGTCGATTGTCTTAGCGGGTATAATTTTCTCTGCAACAGGCTTGTTTTCAGCGATTTCACCAGCCGGCATGACGTTTTCAACGGCTTTTACTTCGATTTTTTCGTCTTTCACAGCCGTTTTATCCGCTACATGCGCCTCACGGAGAGTTGACGCAACCGGATGTTGGGAAAACAAATCGTGCACCGGTGGTGTCGGCGAATGTCGTCTGTCACGCTTCATCTCGCCTTTTCCGAAAAGCAACCAATCCGTACTTATTGAATCAAAGCGTTTCAATATCTTTGTCACAACGTCGAGGCTGGGATTGTTGCGCCCTGCCATTATATGCGAAAGCGCAGCCCTCTGAACGCCTATCGCATTGGAAAATTGCGTTGGGTTCATATCCGCCTCATTCATTATCATGACTATCCGTTCCTTACGTTCATCATCTTCTTTCATACCATCAATATAAAGGTTAAAAAATCGGTCAAAATCACGCTACAAAAATAACTATTATTGTTTACACTTGCAAATTATTTTTGTAAACAATTTCGCGATACAATTGTTTTGCTGCCACAAAAATATTACGCAACATTTGTATCATAAATTGCCGTTTTATAGAGAAAAGGACTTATAATAGTTTAAAGTAATACTTGATAAAAATAAATTAATTTACTGATTATGCGGCGATTATTTTATGAAATCGCGCATCGGTATTAACTTGTTCAATCAGTTTTATACAAAAATATGCGGAAACAAGAAATATCATTAAAGTAATACTTCATAATTTTATTATAACTCATTGATATTATGATATTTAATTAATAAAAAAACATGTATTTTGCAGGTTGTTAAACGCCTGTATAAATGTTTACAAAGGTTGCGATATAATTGTAAAATGAGCGGATTTATGTCCCTGATATTTTTGTAACGAGGTCGCGAATTAACATTTGTGTCCGCAAATATTTGCGTTATATTTGTATCGGTGGTGTTGTTTTATATAAATGTATCGTTATGTTCTCGGGCGTAATAGATGGCAAAGTAATTCTTTATATATTTCTCCGTCCGACGAGGACGAGTTAAATTCAAAGCCTTTCGACTTTGCGTCGGCCAAGCGTATTTCATGGATAGCATTGTAAACCTCCATAGCTGTGAAATTTCGGATTCCGGTGACACAATCTTTCACCTGCGACGTCCAGGAAGGCGAACCGAGTGTACGGGCTACATCATTTTCCGTCCTGTCCTGGGCGTATTTACAGATCATTAAGTTCACGAAATAATCGAACAGTATGGGCAAAACTCCCTGTATAGCGTTATTTTTGTTCTTGTCGAAATAGATTGCTATTTTGTTCGCCTTCAGGGCGTCCTTTGATGCAATTGCGTTTCTAAATT
Organism: Tannerella sp.; assembly: GCA_031271805.1. Lineage (GTDB taxonomy): Bacteria > Bacteroidota > Bacteroidia > Bacteroidales > Tannerellaceae > Tannerella. The sequence continues at coordinate 23,963 of JAISUX010000118.1, read as the reverse complement.
CAAAGCTGTTGTATTCCTTTGAAACCCCGATATTTTTCTCGATGAGTTCGGGTGTAATGCGTTTCGAGGCGCTTTTATCCGTTATTATGCGGAGTTTCTCTGTTTCTCGGGCTAATCGACCGATATCGTTCCCGATATAATCGGCGAGCATCTGGGCGCTTTTCCTGTCTGTTTCAAGCGAATGTCGCTTCATGAACGAGACGATGAAATCGGGCATTTTTTCAGGATACAGTTTTTTAGACTCGAACACTATCCCTGCCTTTTTAGCCGAAGTGAGCAGTTTTTTTCGCTTGTCGAGCGTCTTGTATTTATGGCAGATAATCAGAATCGTAGTAGGCACGCATTTATCGACATAATGGCTCAACAAGTCTATTTTATTGAGTTCCTGAGCCTCTTTGACTACAACTAATTGCCGCTCCGACATTATCGGGAAGCGCAAGGCCGCGTTGATGATGTTTTCGACGTTCGAATCGGCGCCGTAGAAAATCGTTTGGTTGAAATCGCGAGCCGAATCATCAAGCGCGTTTTCAACGATTAATTCCTCCATACGGTCGATGAAATACGCTTCATCGCCCATCAATACATATACCGGCGCAAACTTCTTATTCTTCACGTCACGGCATATTTCCTCGAATGTTGCCTCTTTATTTGCCATATTTTTTATATCTTTGTCCCGCAAATTTACAAAATTTTTACGAATGACAGAATTAAATTTACCGCATTTTGATGCAAAAATATCCGAAAAGGAAGGGAAAAAATTCATTTTCGACGTCTTGCGCCGTAAGAATGTGGTACTTACGCCTGAGGAATGGGTCAGGCAGAACTTCGTAAATTTCCTGACAACCGTGAAATCTTTCCCGCCCGAACGCATGGCCAATGAAGTCTCCATAAACGTCAATAATACCGCGAAACGTTGCGATACGGTAGTCTATGACGAGTATCTCAAGCCTTTGGTCGTTGTCGAATACAAGTCGCCTGCCGTCACCGTTTCGCGCAGCGTATTCAACCAAATCGCCCGCTACAATTCCGTCTTGCGCGTACCTTATTTAATAGTAAGTAATGGTTTCACGCATTATTGCTGCATGATAAACTACAACGATATGACTTTCGTTTTTTTACCCGACATCCCTTCATTTGCCGAGATACTTCGGACGTCTAAGCCCGATTAAATCAGGCCTCTCTCGACCAATAAAACAACCCGTTCGGTCATTGCGTCTTGGCCTTCCGGTTCATAGCGCGTCTTCAAACTTGCGCCGAAGAATCCTGCGAACAGATTCCAAAAACCGGCGCGAAACGAACCCAGAAACGCACCTAAAAGGTTATAACTTGTTTGGTTACATTCGCGGTCGATAAGTTTTATAAGCAGTTTTCCCTGCGAAAGCGTCATCTTTTTCAACTCCGGCTTGTATTGTTTGAAAAGTTCCTTTTCCATACGTTTCAGATGCGCATCTTTGGCTTTGTCGTTAGGCAAAGTCTCGATGTATTCGTATGTCTCGATAAGCGTACCATAAACTAATTGCGCGTACGGAAGCGTTTTCTTGACGTCGCGAACGAGTTTGTCGTAGGCGATTTTTTCCTTTTCGTTTTTGAATTTAAGCGGCTGAAAAACAAGCACTTCCTTTAAAATAACGAGAGGAACGGTGTCGTTTCCTTCGACAATGCCGAATTGCTGTCCTTCCGGGCGAATCAGTTTCATGCCGGGAACAGCCTTTTTAAGAGCGCCGGAACCGGTAGCCCTGACCGTATCGGTTACGGCCGGTTCAACTAACGGCTCATTATACGCCGTTTCCTGCGCTTGTAACCCAAATCTGACGAGACAGCCGAAGACGCAATAAACCGCTATATATCCTAAGCCTCTCATAACAATCTCTATTTCAGGATTTTCACTTTCTTTATCTTGATATTCTTGATTGGGCGGTCGTTAACGTCGGTTTCAACTAATTCTATCTTGCGTACGACTTTCATACCCTTGACGACCTCGCCGAAAACGGTGTAAGAACCGTCCAAATGCGGGGCGCCGCCTTCGATTTTGTATGCTTCGCGCTGTTCGGGAGTGAATTTTATTCCGCGCGACTGTTCCATTTTATCCAAATCGTGGTCGGTAAAGTGCTTGCCGGTAACGATATAGAATTGAGTCGCCGACGATTCCCGCGCCGGATTGACATTATCACCCTGCCGAGCTGCGCACAGGGCGCCGGCCTTGTGAAAATACTTCGGATAGACAATCTCGGCAGGCACCTTGTAGTCTAAGTCGCCATCGCCCAATTTCATCTCCCCGGGAGCATTCTTCGAGTTGATATCACCCGCCTGAATCATGAATTGCTTGATGACACGATGAAACAAAAGGCTGTCATACTTATGCTCCTGTACCAACTTCAGGAAGTTGTCGCGATGCTGCGGCGTCTCGTTGTACAACTTGACGGTAATCTTACCTAAATCGGTGACTATCTGCACTTTAGTCTCTTTATCATCAGCCGATGCCGAACATGCAACTAATATCATCGAATAAAAAAACAACAAAATTCTTTTCATATAAATCTCGTTTTTATTTGTTTACGACTTGCAAAGATAGAATGAAGTTGCGAAATCTCAAAAATTTTCTCCGTTTTTTTTGCGATTTTACCGGGAAATTTCATATTTTTGCGAACTTTTATATGTGATTTTGTTCAACCTGTTTGTATGAAGACAATAATAGATTTATTTGAAGAGAGTGTCGCGAAATATGCCGACAACACGTTTTTGTGGGAAAAGAAAACTACGAGTTTTGAACCTGTTACCTACGCCGAGACCAAGCGTCAGGTCTATCGTCTTGCTGCCGGACTGATCAGTCTCGGAGTGCTGCCGGGCGATAAAGTGGCGCTATTGTCCGAGGGGCGCAACGATTGGATCATCGGCGAGCTTGGCATCCTCTATACCGGCGCCGTCAATGTCCCTCTGTCCGTAAAGTTGGAAGAGAAGAACGACCTCATTTTCAGGCTAAAACATTCGGAGACAAAATACATCATAGTATCCGGCAAGCAACTGCGTAAAATCAGGCAGATAATCAATGACTTGCCGCTGGTGCAAACCGTTATTGTGCTTGATCCTCTCGACGCCTACGACGGCAAAGAAATTCCGTTTGGGAATATCCTTGAACAGGGCGATCAATATCTTGAGACCAAGCTCGACGAACTCATAGCCCGTAGTAAGGCGGTCAAAGGCAACGACTTAGCCAACATTTCTTACACTTCCGGTACGACGGCCGACCCGAAAGGCGTCATGCTCTCGCACCGCAACTACACCGCGAACGTAGAGCAAGCCATGTCCCTAATCAAAATCAATCCCGAAGACAGCAATTTGATTATCATCCCTCTCGACCACTGTTTCGGCCATGTCGCGGGATTCTATTCTTTTATGGCATACGGCGCCAATGTTGCAACCGTCCAAACCGGCCGTACTCCCATAGAATCACTAAAGAATATTCCGCTTAATATCAGGGAGTTTAAGCCGACAATAATCATGTCCGTCCCTGCCCTCGCCAAAAGTTTCCGTAAGAATATCGAGAGCACTATCCAAAAGAAGGGCAAAATTGCGGAAAAGCTTTTCAAGAAAGCGCTCAAGACCGCATATTCTTACAATAAGGAAGGCTATAACCGTGGTGGTATCACGCAGATACACAAAAAGTTAATGCTATTAATATATGACAAACTGATATTCCGGAAAGTACGCGAAGCGATGGGTGGAAAGATGAAGTTTTTCATCGGTGGCGGCGCCTTACTCGACATTGAGTTGCAACGCTTTTTCTATGCAATAGGTATTCCGATGTTCCAGGGTTACGGCCTCTCGGAGGCGACCCCCGTTATATCGTCCAACAGTGTCCGTAAGCACAAGCTCGGTTCATCCGGCGTCCTCGTTAAACCACTTGAACTCAAGATATTAGATCCAGATGGCCGGTCGCTTCCCGTAGGCGAAAAAGGCGAGATAGTTATCAAGGGCGAAAACGTCATGCTCGGCTATTGGAAGAATCCGGAAGCGACAGCCGAAACTATCCGTGACGGTTGGCTACACACCGGCGACATGGGTTATATGGACAAAAAAGGTTTCCTCTACGTGCTCGGACGCTTCAAAAGCCTATTGATAAGCAGCGATGGTGAAAAATACAGCCCCGAAGGTATCGAAGAAGGCATCTGCGACAGCACTAAATACCTCGAACAGATGATGTTACACAATGATCAAAACCCTTACACCGTCGCCCTTATAGTGCCCGACAAAGTGCAATTAAGAAAATACGTAGAGCGCATACGTCCCGATCTGACATGGGATTCATCCGAAGCTAAAGAGCTTGCTCTCAAGAAGATACAGGAGATAATCAACCGCTATAAAAGCGGAGGCGCTTATGCCGGCGAATATCCCGAACGCTGGCTTCCCGCAGCGATTGCCGTCCTCCCGGAAGCATTTACCGAACAGAACCACCTGCTCAATTCGTCATTGAAGATGGTACGCGGCAAAATAGAGGAAAAATACAAAGCGCGCCTCGAATATCTATATACTCCGGAAGGCAAAAACATCATCAACAACGAGAATATTATCTCGCTGATGGGCTAAAGAAACATCAATATTGCCAATTGAGCCGTCAAAACGCGCAAAAACATCGTCAACGGATAGACGGTGGCGTAGCTGACGGCAGGTTCGTTGTTGCCGGAAGTCATGTTAGAGTATGCAAGGGCGGGGGGGTCGGTAGTGCTGCCGGCTAAGAGACCCATTATCGTAAAGTAGTTGAGACGGCAGAATTTCCTTGCTATCACTCCGATAGTGAGAACCGGAAGCACGGTTATTATGAAGCCGTATCCTATCCATGCGTAGCCCCCCTGCTCCACTATGGTCTCGACAAATTTATTGCCGGCGCCTAAGCCAACGCAAGCGAGGAATATCGTTATTCCTATCTCCCGAAGCATCAGGTTGGCGCTCATGGTCGTGTAAGTGACTAATTTATACTTGTATCCGAAGCGGCTGACAAGTATGGCGACGATTAGCGGACCGCCGGCGAGGCCGAGTTTGACCGGCTGTGGTATGCCCGGAAAGGAAATCGGTATGCTTCCCAAAACGATGCCGAGAGCGATGCCGACGAAAATAGCAATGATATTAGGCTCGTTGAGGCGCTTCAGCGAGTTGCCGAGGACTTCTTCGACGGAAGCGATCGCCTTTTCGGTGCCGACAACGTTTACGCGGTCGCCCAACTGCAACAACAAGCTCGGCATGGCGACCAGATCGACGCCCGCGCGCTCAATGCGAGTGATGTTGATACCGTAGATCTTACGAAGGTTAAGTTCGCCAAGCCTCTTGCCGTTGATTTCCGACTTCGTGACAATTATGCGGCGATTAATGAACTGGCTCTCCGAGCGTATCCACTGCTTGCGTTCCATCCGGATCTCCTCGCCGAGGAAAACCTTGACTGTGTTGAGGTTGTGTTCGGTTGTGACGACAAATATCTTGTCATTTTCATGAAGAACGGTATCCGCATCGACAAGTGAAATCTGTTCGTTAGTAGCGTACATTATCCTCGAAATGACGAAATCGCAGTGTTCAAGCAGGGACGACAGTTCGCTTATCTTCTTGCCGAAGACGGCCGGATTTTTCACTTGCAGCGAGACGGCTATCGCGCCGGCGGTGTTCATCTCGTTCAGTTTGTCGAGTTCTTCGGTTTCCCGCTTGAATTTGATGCCGAAAATCCATTTGATGGCGATTATGGAGAGAATTATACCAACCACGCCGAGGGGGTAAGCGACAGCATATCCGAGGGCGATATTGGGATCCGACGTATTCATGGTGTCGCTGTAGGCCTGCTGTGCAGCGCCGAGACCGGGAGTGTTGGTGACCGCGCCCGAAAGTATTCCTACCATTGTCGGGATAGGTATCTCGGTGACAAAATGAATTACCAGCATCACCGCAACTCCCAAAAAGACTACTCCGGAAGCCAGCATGTTGAGCGTGACGCCTCCTTTCTTAAATGACGAAAAGAAGCCGGGACCGACCTGCATACCAACCGAATAGACAAATAAAATCAGTCCGAATTCTTTGAAAAAATTCAGGACGTCGGGGTTCATCGTGAAGCCAAAATGTCCGAAGACTATACCTACGAACAGCACGAAAGTTATCCCCAACGAAATGCCTCCTATGCGCACTTTGCCCAGGATAATTCCCAAGGCGATAACTACGGACAGCAAAAGTATCGAGTGGCCTATGCCGGTGCCGTTTATCAATTCGTTTATCCAATCCATGACAATACTATTTTAACCTGTTTCAGGGCGCAAAGGTAAGGATTTTTATCGTTTCTTTGGAAAAACGGATTTGTTTTTCCGAAAAAAAATTGTAATTTTGTCGTTTCGGATATATAAAATATTAGATTATGAGCAGAGTATTAGTGATTGGAGCCGGGGGCGTGAGTACCGTGGCAGTAAAAAAAATGGCGATGAACGCTGAGACGTTCACAAACATAACGCTTGCGAGCAGGACAAAAAGCAAATGCGACAAGATTGCTTCCGACATCGCGTCCGGAATGGGCATAAAGATTTCGACAGCGCAGGTCGATGCCGACAAGGTTGACGAGTTGTTGCGGCTTTTCGATGCTTGCAAACCGGAATTGGTGGTCAACCTCGCGCTTCCGTACCAGGATTTGACGATCATGGACGCATGTCTTGCTTACGGAGCAAGTTATCTCGACACGGCAAATTACGAGCCTCTCGACAAGGCCAAATACGAATACAGCTGGCAATGGGCTTATAAAGAGCGCTTTGAACAGGCAGGGATTACGGCTATCCTCGGCTGCGGTTTCGATCCTGGCGTGACCGGCGTTTTTACCCGTTATGCCGCTAATCATCATTTTGACGAGATACAATATCTTGATATTGTGGACTGTAACGCCGGAGACCATCATAAAGCATTCGCAACTAATTTCAATCCGGAAATAAATATCCGGGAAATAACGCAGCGAGGCAGATACTACGAAAACGGCGAGTGGAAAGAAACCGACCCGCTCTCCGTCCACCAACCGATAAACTATCCGGAGGTCGGCGCGCGCGAGTCATATCTGTTATATCACGAGGAACTCGAAAGCCTTGTGAAGAACTTCCCTACCCTACGCCGCGCGCGTTTCTGGATGACTTTCGGACAGGAATACCTGACCCACCTGCGCGTAATGCAAAATATAGGCATGACAAGCATCAAACCCGTTATGTACAAGGGCATTGAGATCGTGCCGATACAATTTTTGAAGGCTGTCCTACCCGACCCCGGCGAACTTGGCGAGAATTATACCGGCGAGACGTCCATCGGTTGCCGTATCCGTGGCCTCAAAGACGGCAAAGAACGCACTTATTATGTATATAATAATTGTAGCCATCAGGAAGCCTACCGTGAGACCGGCGCACAAGGGGTCAGCTACACGACTGGCGTCCCGGCTATGATCGGCGCCAAAATGTATCTCAAAGGTATTTGGAAGAAAGCAGGCGTTTGGAATGTGGAAGAGTTTGATCCCGACCCGTTTATGAAAGAACTGAATGAACAGGGATTGCCCTGGCATGAGGTATTCGACAAGGATTTGGAACTGTAAAAGTTGAATGTATTGTTAAAAAAAATCGAAATGCTTTGCTATGTCGAAAACTTTCCGTATCATTGCAGTCGAAATTTAATAAATTTTAAATATATGTATTATGGCTAAGGAAAAAGAAGAACTTCAGGAAGAAAAAGGGGCGGTTAATGCAGATAAACTCAAGGCTTTGCGTGCGGCGATGGACAAGATTGAAAAGAGTTACGGCAAAGGGTCGATAATGAAACTCGGCGACGAAACTATTGAAAATGTGGAAGTTATACCGAGCGGCTCGATAGGCTTGAATGCCGCCCTCGGTGTAGGCGGCTATCCGCGCGGACGTGTTATTGAGATTTACGGACCCGAGTCGTCGGGAAAGACAACCCTCGCAATCCATGCCATTGCAGAGGCTCAAAAAATGGGTGGTATAGCGGCTTTCATTGACGCCGAACATGCTTTCGACCGCTTTTATGCCGAGAAGCTGGGCGTCGATGTCGATAATTTATGGATTTCGCAGCCCGACAACGGCGAGCAGGCGCTCGAAATTGCCGAGCAGTTGATACGCTCATCGGCGGTCGATATAGTTGTCATCGACTCGGTCGCAGCCCTCACTCCCAAGGCCGAGATAGAAGGCGATATGGGCGACAGTAAGATGGGGCTTCAGGCGCGCCTCATGTCGCAGGCGCTACGCAAACTGACCGCCGCCATCAGCAAAACCAAAACTACGTGCATCTTTATCAACCAATTACGCGACAAAATCGGCATCATGTTCGGCAATCCCGAAACGACAACCGGCGGTAACGCTTTGAAATTCTACGCTTCGGTGCGCTTAGACATTCGCCGCATCGGCTCGCTGAAAGACGGTGATGACGTGATCGGCAACCAGGTGCGCGTAAAAGTGGTCAAAAACAAGGTCGCTCCTCCGTTCCGCAAGGCCGAATTTGATATAATGTTCGGTGAAGGAATTTCGCGTTCGGGCGAGATAATCGACCTCGGCGTCGAGCACAATATCGTCAAGAAAAGCGGCGCATGGTTCAGTTACAATGACACCAAGCTCGGCCAAGGACGCGACGCTTCCAAAAAGTGCGTTGAGGACAACCCCGAACTCGCCGAAGAACTCGAAAAATTGATTTTCGAGGCGTTGAAGAAATAAATCCCCTTCCGGCGCGTTATTTCCTTTGAACGAAGATTTTTCTTATGTCAAAAGAATCATATCGGAAATTATGTGCCTGTGAGGAAAGTCTGCCGGTCTTTATTCGAGACTGGTGGTTAGATGCGGTGTGCGGTGATGACTGGGACGTGCTGTTGTCGGTCAAAAACGGTCATACGCTTGCGGCAATGCCATTGTACCTGCCCTGTAAAGGCGTCATTTCTATGCCCCACTACACCCAGTCAATGGGTATTTGGTTCGCCGCCGATGCTACCGACGTAAAATATTCGTCTGTTCTCGAACATCGTCAAGCTATCTGCAAAGAATTTATCGCACGAATCGGGCGATACAGGGTCTTCCTGCAAAACTTCGACCATTCTTTCACCGATTGGTTGCCGTTCTATTGGGCGGGATACTCGCAGACAACGCGCTACACCTACATTCTCTACAACATAAAAAATTCGGAAACCATCCTTGCCGGAATGAGCCAACAGACGCGCCGCAATCTCAAATCGGCTGAAAACAAGCATATTGAAGTGCGCATGGGCCTTCCTATTGAAGATTTTTTGAAAATCCAAAACCTGACTTTCGAGCGTCAGAATTGTCGCAACACTCAAAGTCCCGTTGTCATGCGCCGTCTTGTCGAAACAGCCCGTCGGCGCGAACAGGGCGAGATATTCGGCGGCTACGATCGCGATGGCTGTCTCCACGCCGCCGCTTTTGTCGTTTGGCAGCCGTCGTCCGCCTACTACATAGCCGGCGGCGGAGATCCCTCGTTGCGTCATTCGGGCGCCCATACCTTAGTTTTATGGGAAGCAATCCGGCACGCCTCGCAATATACCGACCATTTTGACTTTGAAGGCTCTATGCTTCCCGGTGTAGAACGCTTTTTCCGCGAATTTGGCGCCGTCCAAACGCCCTATTTCATGATTAGCAAGGCAAAATTGACTATTCTCGATCGCGTGAAGATAAAACTGAAAATGAGACGCTTATGAACAAACAAAAGGAAATAATTGATTACATCATAAAATTTTTGATTGGCGATTATCCGTCTGATAATATTGTCAATGCAGTGGGTTATACCGCCGAAATAACGTGTTTTCAAAACTTCAAAGTCGTAATTGTGCCGTCAGGTTTCTTTTCGGAGAATCTTTACGGCACGAAAGAATCACTGCCGGCGATGCCGCTGCATGATATTGAAGGAGTGCCGCTTTTGTTTGGAAGGCCTGAAATCGAACGTCTGGGGGACACTGTGGTTGTACATGCCGACATCGTTGCGAGCGCTTTCTTCCTTTTGAGCCGCTACGAAGAAAAAATCCGGCCGGAAATACGCGATGAACACGGACGCTTCCCCGGACGCGAATCGCTGCCTTTTCGCGCAGGATTCATTCATCGCCCTATCGTGGACGAATATGGACGACTGCTTCGCAAATGGCTTAGAGACAGCGGGGTAGATATCGAAGATCCTCCATGCAAAATCGAAACGATTTATCTTACACACGACGTAGATGCTCCTTTCTACTGTCGCACAGTTCGAAGCGTCTTGCGCTGTCTAAAAGAGGGGCAGAACCTCAAACAGCTTCTTAAAATCAAAAACGGAGAGTTGGAGAATGATCCTTACTATACCTTTCCGTGGTTGCTCGAACAAGATGCAGCCTTGTCCGAAAAACTCGGCCGTGAACGTTGTAAAACGATTTTTTTTCTGAAAGCAGGTGGCTCCTCTCCGCAAGACCGCCCACTTTATGACCTCAACAGCAAGGACATTCGTGAATTACTTCGCTTAGCGACGTCCTGCAATGTTCGCATAGGCCTTCACAGCAGCTATTCCGCTGGCAAGAATCCGGATCTTATCAAAGAAGAAAAGGCGCGGTTGGAGAAATTTTATTATTCGCAAACGCTTGCGATGACTTGTGAAATCGACTGCAACCGCCACCATTTTCTCGCATCACGCGAACCTTCGCACGCCCTTGCGCTCGATAATCTTAACTTCCGCGAAGATTTCACGATGGGATATGCCGATGTCGCCGGTTTTCGCCTCGGCACTTCAAGAAAGGTACACCGGTTCGACTTGGAAAGAAACAGCATTTCCGACCATCTCGTCTTACACCCTCTCACGATAATGGATGGCACGCTCGACGAGCCGGCATATATGAATCTTCCACACGATGCGGCGCTCGATTATTGCATGAAATTAATCGAATACGTCCGAAATAATCACGGTGAACTGACGTTATTATGGCATAACACCTCTGTCATCGAAGGCGTAAAGAGGTATTTGCGTGATTTGTATGTCGAATTATTACAGAAATTGCAGTCGGAATGAAGATAGTAACTATAATAGGTGCGCGCCCGCAGTTGATAAAATCGGCAATGATTAGCCGGGCGATTAAAACTTCTACGGCTCCGATAGAGGAGTTGATTTTACACACCGGACAACACTACGACACGAATATGAACGAGGTTTTTTTCCATAACTTAGGCATACGGCAACCGGATTGGCAGCTGCATTGCGGAGGCCTCGCAAATCAGGCCGAAACGCTTGCCGCGATGCTGACAGGAATAGAAAAAGCTTTGATAGAAAGCCGGCCCGACTACACGATGGTTTTCGGCGACACAACTTCGACCCTCGCAGGCGCCCTCGCCGCTTCAATGCTCCACATTCCTGTCATCCACATCGAAGCGGGACTGCGAAGTTTCAACCCTCTGATGCCTGAAGAAAGGAATCGTGTCTTGACAGACCATATTGCGAGCTTGCTCTTCTGTCCGACGTACAAGGCCATCGAGAACCTGGCACGCGAGGGCATCACGAGGGGGCTTTTTCATGCCGGCGACGTGATGTACGACGCCGCCCTGATTTATGGCGCCGTTGCGGAGGAAGGCTCGAAAATCCTTTCCGAACTCGGCATTGAATCCAAACGTTTCCGCCTCTGCACTATCCACCGCGCCGAAAACACCGATAACCCGGACTGCCTGAAACAGATCATCGCCGCTCTCGTTGAGATAGCGACCTCCGACTGCCCGGTAATCCTGCCCCTGCATCCGAGGACCCGATCATATATAGATAGCTACAATTTGGCGCCGGATATTGCATTGAACCCTCACTTGCGCCTGATATCCCCGGTAGATTACCTCGACATGGTTATGCTCGAAAAAAACGCCCTGATGATACTGACGGATTCGGGCGGCGTTCAAAAGGAGGCTTATTTCCACCGCACACCCTGCATCACGCTACGCGATGAAACCGAGTGGGTTGAGACCGTAGAAGCGGGATGGAATATCATCGCCGGCCGCAAGACGGGTCAAATCATCGCGGCAGTCAATTGCTGCCGGGCAAATCACCGTGAGACAATTCCGGAATACGGCCACGGAGAGGCCGCAGAAAAGATAATCAACGCTATAATCAAGTGTCATGAAATCAATTCTAATCCTCTGTGACATGTTCCCTCCGGCCTTCGGGCCGCGTATGGGATATCTGTGTAAATATCTTAAAGCTAATAATATTAATCCGGTAGTGGTGACGGAATATATTCCGGACGAGACTTTCAGGTTCCTCAAGGGCGACACCGAGGTGACGTACATAAATTATTACTCAACGGCAAGCTCTAAAGTACGCCGCGCCGCGCTGCTGTTGCTCGACATGTTTTTCTGCTACAAAGACGTCCGCCTCTACCGCGAGGCGCTTAAGAAAACCGAGGGCCGCAACTTCGACCTGATTCTTTGCAGCACATACCGCACATTCCCCTTGGTAGCCGCCGGCAGACTTGCGCTTAAAACCGGCCTTCCGCTGGTTGTCGATCTTCGCGACATCATAGAGCAATACAGCGGAACCGAGTTTATCGCCCACCGGCTGCCGCGGCTATTTGGTCTCGAAGGCATCCTTGCCGCATGGTTCCGCCGCCGCAGTGTGGGCGTGCGTAACCGTGCGCTTGGCAGGGCATCGGTCGTGACAACCGTCTCGCCCTGGCATGTCGAGACGCTCAGACGATACAAGCCGCACTTGATTTACAACGGCTTCGACCCGGAGATTTTCTTCCCCTCCCCCAAGCCGGCTGAGAGGTTCAACATTACATACACCGGCCGTTTGCTGAGCACTGCGATGCGCGACCCGTCATTGCTTTTCGAAGCTGTAGAAAAGCTTGCCGCCGAAGGGATAATAAGTCCGGATAGATTCGTGATACGCTGGTATATGGACGAAAAATCGGAAGAAATAATCCGTCGCGAGGCCTCGAAATATCCCCTCGCCGTAGCTTTGATGTCATACAACGCCTACGTCCCGGCTCCCGAAATCCCCGGTATCCTGAACGAGAGCAACATATTGCTGCTCCTGACCAACAAATCCTCTGCCAAAGGCCCCAAAGGGGTGATGACTACAAAGTTTTTTGAATACCTTGCCGTCCAAAAGCCCATCCTTTGCGTCCGCGGCGACGAAGCGCTCTTGGAAAAAACCATCGCCGATACCCATTCCGGCATCTCGGCGCATACCGCCTCAGAAGCCTACGTTTTTATCAAAAACCTTTACCAACAATGGCTCTCCGACCCCCATTCCCCCATAACAACCTTCCCTAAAAGGGAAGAAATCCTGAAATTCTCCCGCGCCTCCCAAGCCGGGCAATTCATGGAGCTGTTTGAAAATTTACATGTATAAATTGTTTTTTATGGCAGAAATAGGGCCAAGTTACTCCTTTAGCCTATAAATTTTGTCTTAAATTTTTATTTGTTTGTGTGTAATTTCAAAATTTTATGCTAACTTTGCACCATCGTACCATAAATTTACGTTCAAATGAAAAAAGACGGGATTAATTCGGACAGCAAGGATTTCGGAAGTATATACGAGCAGTATTTCCCAAGGATGGTACGCTTTGCCCGCGAATATGTCATGTCGTTGCAAGACGCCGAAAACATCGCCCAGAACATCTTTCTTTCTCTACTGGAAAAAGGCGAGACCTTCGAGGCGATATCCAACGTCGGCGCCTATCTTTTCACGCTCACCAAGAACCGTTGCTTGGATTTCCATCGAAAAAAGAGCCGGGAGAACGGCCGGATTATCTCCATTGACGACCCTCAAAACGAAGAAATACGCCTTAAGGTCGAAGCCCTGCAGCAGTTCCGCGATGAGATATTCACGGAACAGAACATCGACGAAATTCTCGAAACCGCCATCAATCACCTTCCCGAAAAATGCCGCGAAGCATTTCTTCTGAGTCGGCGTGAAGGCCTGTCACACAAAGAAATAGCCGACAAACTCAATATCTCCCCCAATACCGTTCAGAACCACATTTCCAAGGCAATACACAAGCTAAACGTCGAACTGAGAGACTATCTTCCCGCCCTGTATTTCTTCCTGTGATTTTTTTTTCGATATGGAATAGTAGATGAGGGCGTTTTTTTCGTCATACCATTGAGAAGATAATTATATGGAAATATTAGATGACTATTTTGCCGGAACGATGCCGGCAAGCGAAAAGCGAAAAATGTTCGAAGCATTGAGAACGGACAATGCAGCACGTGCGGAATTTATCCGCATCCAGAACGCCAAGGCGCTGACAGGACTCTATCCCTGCAACGGCGACGCTACGTATGCCGCACGCATGAGACAAGATTTGATGCGGCAATTCGGCGCCAAGCGAACTCGACGTATCATAGCGGAAGTCATGAAGTATGCCGCAATAATTGTTCTCATTGCCGTAAACGCCTGGCTTTTGTACAACAGGAACTCGGAAGACAAGATTGTGCTGCAAAATATCATCGAAGCGCCCGAAGGCCAGCATGTCCACATCACTTTTGCCGATGGAACCGAAGCCTGGTTAAGCCCCCGCACCGTAGTAAAGTCGCCCGAACGGTTCGGCAAGAAGGAACGACTGATAGAACTTGATGGCGAAGGCTTCTTCAGCGTCGCCAAAGACCAACGTCGTCCGTTTATCGTACGCACCGGGCAGTATGATGTCAAGGCATTAGGCACCCGCTTCAATGTCTTTGCCTATTCTGCCTCGCCACGCTTCGAGACCAACCTTGTCGAAGGCAAGGTGGCTGTAGTTGCGCACGACAACCCCGATTCTCCGATCATCCTTTCACCCGGCCATTCCGTCATTTTCAAAAACGACATTATGAGGCTAACCTCAACGCCCTTCGACAACGAAGACTATCTCAAAAAAGGCATTTTCACGTTCCGGAACAAACCGTTAGTTGACATTTTGGATTATCTGTCGTTATGGTATAACATAAATTTTGAAATCGAGACTTCGCTACCTCTCGACCGTCTCTACTCCGGAAAAGTCCGTCAAAGCGACGACGTCAAAGTAATTTTAAAGGCCTTGCAGGACATTCACCCGTTCAACTTCAATGAAATATCAGAAAAATCAATTAGGATATATTAATAATTAAATATAAAGTCATGAAAATTAAAGTATTTAGAAACACCTTGCGCATTTTGAAGCTGACAATGCTTTTAATTTCCTTTACCGCATTACAGGCAAAAGGCCTCACGGCATACTCCCCTGATGCAAAGGTGAAAATTACTCGCAACAATCTCTCTATCGGAGAATTTATCAAGGAAGTGGAGGAACAGACCGATTTCCTGTTTTTGTTCAGTGAGAAAGAGATTGATTTAAGCCAGCAAGTCCAAGTCTCCGTCCGTAACAGCACGGTCGAAGAAGTTCTCAAGGACGCTTTTTCCTCCGGCGTTATTTCATATTCAATCAATGACAACTACATCTCGCTACACAAAAAGGCCCTACCCGCCCCGACGCAGAGAAGTAAGAAAGTCACAGGCGCTATCAAAGATGCAACCGGCGAGCCTGTAGTAGGCGCAAGTATAGCTGAAAAAGGTACTACCAACGGCACCGTCACCGACGATTTCGGTAATTTCAGCCTCGAAGTTGACAACAACGCGGTGTTGAAAATATCGTATATCGGCTACACGGCACAGGAAATTATTGTCGGCTCTCAAACCGACATACAAATCACTTTACAAGAAGACACACAAGCTTTGGAAGAAGTAGTAGTCATAGGTTACGGAACCCAAAAGAAGGTTAATCTGACAGGAGCGGTTTCGACAATTTCCGAGAAAGTTATTGAATCCAGACCAATCCATTCAACTATTGATGCTATGCAAGGCACTATCCCCGGCCTTACCGTCCAATCCTCCGGAGGCCAACCGGGAGCATTCTCAACATTAAAAATCAGGGGTAACACATCAATAAATTCCGGTGGCGCATTGATACTTATTGACGGTCTGCCGGGAGATATTAATTTGGTTAACCCATTGGATATAGAATCCATTTCCGTCTTGAAAGACGCCGCATCGGCAGCAATTTACGGCGCTCGCGCAGCCGAAGGCGTCATATTGATAACGACAAAAACCGGACAATCCGAAAAAATCAAAATAGAATATTCCGGAAACTTTTCATACAATACGCCAACACGTGTTCCTCAATCTAATTCCGGATTGGAACACATGGAAATGGCAAATGCCGCGTTTGCTCTTGCCAAAATGTCCGCACCTTATCCTGAAGAAGCATTGGAAGCACGCAGGAATAATAGCGCCGTATCAATCCCCTCCGGTGCAGGATGGATATTTACAGCCGATACTGATTGGATTGATATGTTGCTCAATCATACTACTCAACAAAGTCATAATCTGACTATTTCCAAATCAAGCTCCGGCTTAAAATATTTGTTTTCCGCAGGATGGCTTGATGAAAACGGCTTTTTCTCCGAATATGCGGACGACAACTACAGCCGTGTGAACATAAGGTCAAATGTCAAAGTAAATCTGGCGAAAAAATTAAGCTTTGACACAAAAATCTCTTTTGCAAATTCTACTCAAAACTACCTACCGACTGTGCAAGGCCAATGGTCAATACCTTACATTCTCTTTGTCCAAGCAGGGCCGACAATGCCGATATATGACGAGAACGGACATTATTCTCGGTATCGCCGACAATGCAATGTGATGCAACAGATTAAAGAAGGCGGAGAGGCATATAACAAAGGGCAAAGGGCAGATGGGGTAGCGACATTGGATTACATGCCGATCGACGAATTAAAACTAAGCGCCCTCGGCGGAGTCACATTTAATAATATCAGAGGAAAAGAGTTCAAGAGAACGGTAGAACGATGGGGGCCGTTAGGATTATTAGAAGTTGCCGTAGGCCAAGGTAATCCGAGCACAATATCTCAATATGTTTCCAACAACACATATCTAATCGGTCAGTTTACTGCCGATTATAAAAAGAAGCTCGGGAGCCATGATTTTGCTGTTTTGCTCGGCGTTTCGTACGAAAGCAATGACTACGAAAGCCTTGAGGCTTCAAGGGATGATATTCTGGCCAATATCCTGCCATCCCTCAATTTGGGAACGAACAATATTAATAATAATGCCCCTCAGAACCAATGGGCGTTATTGTCATTCTTTTCCAGGATTAATTATGAATATGCCTCAAAATACTTATTCGAATTGCAGCTTCGCGGGGATGCATCGTCGCGTTTCTCAAAGAAGAACCGTTGGGGGATTTTCCCTTCGGCCTCTTTGGCATGGAGAATTATTGAAGAACAGTTTATGAAAGATCAAACAATATTCAGCAACTTAAAACTCCGGGCTTCATGGGGAGAAATGGGTAATCAAAACGGCTTAGGATTCTATGACCATATCGCACAGTATAATGTAGGCGGATATTATCCTTTTTCGAGCGAACCAAAGGCGCAGTGGGTATTGGAAAACAGCCTTCCGTCCGAGGATAGGACATGGGAGACAGTCGAAGTTAAAAACATTGCAATTGAAACCGGGTTCTTAAAGAATAGGCTGAACGCCACTTTCGATTATTTCGTAAAACGGAACAAGAATATGCTCATGTCGGTTGCAATACCAAGCGTCATTGGTATTAATGTCCCTACGGGCAATTATGGCGAATTGATGACCAAAGGATGGGAAATCTCACTCTCATGGAATGACAAAATCGGGGATGTATTTTATAACATTGGAGTTAATGTATCCGACCAAATAGACAAATTGGTGAATTATACCAATAAGAATATTTCCGCAACTTATGGAGGAGCAGCTGACGGGTCGCAGACCTCAAATGTATATACACAGGGATATTCTATGGGGGCATATTTCGGATACAAGACGGACGGCTATTTTCAATCCGCCGAAGAAGCGGCGTCTTATCCGCATATCAATGACAATCCTAACGTTACGGCAGGAGACATAAAATATCTTGATATAAACGATGACGGCAAGGTCAACTCTCCCGGCGATTTGACTTATATCGGTAATCGTGTCCCGAGATATGTTTTTGGCGCGAACTTCGGAATAACATGGAAAGAGTGGAATCTGTCCCTGCTCTTTCAGGGAGTCGGCAAGCGCGACTTTTATCTTGCCAGCAATTCTATTGCTCCCTTCGTGTTTGAGTACGGCAACACATCCTACAAACATCAAAGGGACGCCTGGACGCCGGATAACCCTGACGCGCTGTTGCCAAGGCATATTGTCGGCGCGACATATAATTATCAATCGTCGGACCACTGGATTCAAGACGCCTCTTATTTGAGGCTTAAAAACTTGCAATTCGGATACACCTTCAGCCGGGAATGGATTAAACGAATCGGCGTTGATCGGCTAAGAGCCTACTTTAGCGGTGAAAACATTTTCGAGGTCACCAATTTAATTGATGCCTACGACCCTGAGCTGACAATCGCAGGAGGATATATGTATCCGCTTATGAGGAACTTTTCTTTCGGACTTAATATTAACTTCTAAAAAAATTGAAACATGAAAGCGTATTATCTTACATTCACGGTTGCAGTATGTTTATTTAGCTGCCAATTGGATAAAAACCCCTTGACGTCGCTCTCCCCCTCGAGTTTCTGGAATACGGAGCAGGATTTGAGAATGGCATTAAACAATATATACCAGCAAACCTTTATCGGGGGATTCCGTACCGACCTTCAATCAATCGACGTCTATGGAAGCAATCCTAACCTTGTGAGTTCGGGGACTTACACCCCGCCGAATACGGACGATATCTGGACTACCTGCTACAAGCAAATACGGGTCACAAATTCCTTCCTTGAGAATTATCAAAAAGCCGGAATCAGCGACGACTTGAAGCGCCGTTATGCCGGCGAAGCTCGCTTCTTCCGCGCTTACTTTTACATGTATTTGCTTCGACGTTTTGGCGATGTGCCTTACGTTGACAAAACCTTAGACCTTAATTCGCCCGAACTCTTCGAGCCGCGGGCCAAAAGAAACGATGTATTGAACAGGATGCTGGAAGACATACAGTTTGCAGTCGATAATATCCCGTCGAAATCCGCTCTCTCGTCGGACGTAGGCCGCATAACAAAGGGGGCGGCTTTGACCCTGCAGGCGAGAGTGGGGTTATATTTCGGCACGCTCTACAAATTCCATAACCTGGGTGACTACAGGAACCTCCTCTCCTTGGCTAAAACCGCCTCCAAGGCCGTAATTGATTCCGGGGAGTACAGCCTTTACGGCGACTACAGGAACCTATTCCTCCAGGCTGGGAACGATAGCCCCGAAAGCATCATGACGCTCCGCCATACCCCGGATGCTGGGCCAAGCACGAACCGTTCGCGTCAGATGGTTTTCGACTTCACGTTCTGTCCGACCAGGCATTTGGCCGACGCTTTCTTGTGCCGCGACGGGCTGCCGATCAACAAATCGCCGCTTTTCAAGGGATATTTACCCTTAGGCGCTGAGTTCGAGGGACGCGATCCCCGAATGGCGCAGACTTTGTGGCGGCCTTACGACCCCGACTACCAGGTTCAGCCGCAGCCTTTCGTACCGAGTTTTGCGGCGAACACGACTACGGGATATATGTTCAAGAAGTATGCGGCCGACATTTCGCCGTCGTACTGTCACGATATGTTGATGAGATATGCCGAAGTATTGCTGATTTATGCCGAGGCGGCGTTTGAGTTGGAGGGGGCGATTTCGGACGAGGACTTGGACGTGTCGATAAACGCATTGAGGCGCCGGTTCGCGGGCGACGAGGATTGCTTGCCTGGCCTCACAAATGCGTTTGTGGGGGATAATGGCTTGGATATGCGCGAAGAGATCCGGAGGGAACGCCGGGTGGAGCTGGCAGGCGAGTGCTTCCGTTACGATGATTTGATTCGCTGGAAAACGGCCGAGGATGAATTGCCGCAAGATATACTTGGGACAATGTTAGACGGCGATGTATATCCTAACGTCCAGAAGCCGCTTACGCCGGATGGATTTATTATTTTGCAAAACGCGAGCACGAGGACGTTCAACAAGGACAGGGATTATTTATTCCCCTTGCCGTTGTTGGAGCTTTCCTTGAATGAGAATCTGGTTCAGAACCCGAACTGGGAATAATTCACCGTAAAATTTAATTATATGAAGATAAAAGATTACTTGAAGCCCCTACCGGTGGCGCTGCTGGCAGCGGCGTGCGGAGGGCAGGATGAGGCGCAGGAGAGGCCGAATATCATTGTTTTCCTTGTGGACGACATGGGAGTGATGGACACCCAGGTGCCGTTCCTGATCGACAGCGCGGGCAGGCCGGTACGGCATCCGCTTAACCGGTGGTACAGGACGCCCAACATGGAGCGGCTGGCCGAGAGGGGCGTCCGCTTCCCGACCTTCTATGCCCAGAGCGTCAGCTCGCCCACCCGCGCCTGCCTTATGACAGGGCAGAACGCGGCCAGACACCGCACTACGAACTGGATTAATTCCGAAAGCAATAACCGAACGGACTACGGCCCGCCGGAGTGGAACTGGCAGGGGATCAGGCGCGACTCCGTGACGCTACCCAAGCTCCTCAGCGCGGCCGGATACAAGACCATCCACGTCGGCAAGGCACATTTCGGCCCGATAGGCAGCGAGGGGGAGTTCCCGCAGAACATCGGCTTCGACGTCAACATCGCCGGCTCGTCCATAGGCCAGCCGGGGAGCTATTACGGCGAGAACGGCTACGGAGCCCTTGGCGGCAACCGCAGCAGAGCCGTCCCCGGGTTGGAGAAGTATCACAGTACACCAACCTTCCTCACCGACGCGCTGACGCAGGAGGCTAACGCAGAGATTACCAAAGCCGCCGCCGAGCGCCGCCCCTTCTTCCTCTACATGGCGCATTACGCCGTCCACTCGCCATTCGAGGCCGACCCCCGCTTCCTCGGCAATTACCCCGAGAGCGAAAAGTCGGCCGCCGCCAGCGCTTTCGCCACTCTTATCGAGGGTATGGACAAGTCGCTGGGAGATATCATGGACCATCTTGAGGAACTTAATATAGCCCAAAATACATTGATAATCTTCCTCGGAGATAACGGCTCCGACGCCCCCCTTGGCGACGAAAACGGCCATTACTCCTCCGCCCCCCTGAGAGGCAAGAAAGGCACCGCGTACGAAGGCGGAATGCGCGTCCCCTTCATCGCCGCCTGGAGCCATCCGGACAGCACGAGCGCCCTACAACAGCGCATCGCCCCGATACGCCCCAACACTATCCAGCCGCAGATGGCCACCGTCCTCGACATCTTCCCCACCCTCCTCGCCATAGCCGGCGCCGCAAATCCGGAAGACCACGTCATCGACGGCTTCGACCTCCGCACCCAACTCTCCGGCCGCCACGACACCGTACGCCACGAATCCTTCCTCATGCACTTCCCCCACGCCCATCGCGGTAGCTACTTCACTACCTACCGCAACGGCGACCATAAGCTGATCTACCACTACAACCCCGAAACCCCCACCCGACCCCACCTCGAGCTGTACAACCTCGCCGACGATCCCCACGAGACCACCGACCTCGCCCTCGCCGACCCCACCCGCGCCCGCGTCCTCGTCCTCCAAATGGCCTCTGCCCTCGAAGACCAGCACGCCCTCTACCCCCAAGACTCCCTCGGCAACTCCCTCAAGCCCCTTGCGCCGTAGCCCGCCGGCGCCGTTTCTGTAGATTTCTACAGACTTTCCGGAGAGTTCTACAGATTTTCTGGAGAGTTCTACAGACTTTCCGGAGAGTTCCACAGACTTTCTGGAGAGTTCTACAGACTTTCTGGAGAGTTCTACAGACTTTCTGGAGAGTTCTACAGACTTTCTGGAGATAGCTCCGGATTTTACGGAGCCTTCTCCATACTTTCCGGAGATAGCTCCGAATTTCCCACTCCTTTGCCCAATAAATTTTGAGACAAACAAAAAATGCTTTTTCTTGCCGATTCAAAAATTATTTGTATCTTTGCGCAGTGAAATTCTGAGATACACAAAGAAGATTTGGAAGCTGATTGGAAGCTGGCAAAAAACGGCGAAACGCCATTAAAAATAGACCCATTAAAATGAAAACGGAATTATGTTGGAAAGTGAAATCAGTCGAGCCACAGGAAAATTACTTCCTGTATCTCGTTTTTGCAGACGGCAAACATGGTCTATTCGACATGAAACCGTATCTCAATGACGGCGTTTTCAGGGAATTGAGAGACCCTGTGAAATTTAATTCCGTGCGGGTTTGCGCCAGCAGCATTGCATGGAACAACGACATAGACATTGCACCGGAAACTCTGTACCAGGACTGTATTAGTATTTAATATATCTTACCACAGGAGCCGCGGGCCGACGAGATAAGTTACCGCGGGCGAAAGCTCGAGTTCGGTCGTTTCCGATGTTACCGGCAGCTGTTCGCCGAGGCAGCCGATGGCTTGACTAAGGCCTTTGAGCGGTTTGATGTTTACCTTGCGGGCGCCGTCGGGCGACCAGAGCGCCCAGACCTTTGTGCCGTCGGGCTGGGTCCAGCTTACGAAGCAGTACTCCCCGCGGTTCCATTCCCTGTCCATATCGACCTTCGAGCCTTCGGGGAAGAGCCGTCCGAGAGTCGAATAAGCCGTATAAGCCGGTTTGAGTTCGAGCGAGCCGCGGCGGACGATGTTGAAATGCGCCTCGCGGGCGAAAGGATTCTGCTCCGAGCCGGCAAATTCGTACCAGAAGAATTTCTCCACCCCAAAACGCAAGGACATCAAGATCGCCTGGGGCAGGTAAGCCGCCTGGTCGAGCGCAGTAATCTCGTCGCCGAGGAAAAAGATCCTGTCGGCGATATAATAATAGCCCAGCGAGGGGCTGATAGTCTCGAAAAGCCGCGGAGGATAATCGTCGAGCGAGGGGCAGAGCACGGCGTCGTAAGGCGTCACGTCAACCGTCGCCAGGTCGCCCACCGTGAGGTCAAGCGTCTCGACCTTCACATCCCCCGCCCCCTCGAACAGCCTCGCCGCCGCCTCCGATTCTTTCAGCTGTGCGGCCGAAGCCTCGATGTCTCTCAAGAGAGCTATCTTCCACGCGCTCTCGGGGCTTGTGCGGCGCTTGATTTCGAGCAGCTCCCCGACCGTGGATGAGTCCAACACCTTATAATCCGACACCCCCATCTCGGTAATCCACAGCCCCCTGTCGCCAACGCCATACCTTTCCAGCAGCGCCTTGAGGGCTACAATCTCATCATGATAAGCCTTCACCTTCTCCATCGACGAGAACTTCCCCCTGTAAGGATGGAACGCCAAACGGTCGAAGCTCCCCGCCGCGCCCGCTTTTAAAGACTCCTCGATGAACTCCAACGGCACCCCGCAAACGCCCCCATAGACCACCGTCGCCTCAGGCGAGAGCTGCTTTATCAAACCGTAAGTCGCCTTCAGCAGCTTAGCATAATCAGCCCCGTCGGGACGATCCCAGAACCGCAGCAAATTAGGCTCATTCCACACCTCCCAGTACTTCACCCTGTCCTTGAAATGCCCAACCGCCCTCTCGACGAACCCGAGCCATTTATCCAAATTCTCATGAGCCGGATGCGCCCACGGAACATCGTACAACAGTATTCCCAGCGGCTTTAGACCGGTTTTGATTTCGAGGTCAATCTTGGCATCCAGCGCCGAGAAATCCCACTTCCCCTCCGGCCTCTCCACGTCGCTCCACTCAATATCCGTCCTCACCCATCTCATCCCAGCCTCGTACATCAACCTCATCTGCGCCGAATCAGCCCCCACATGCGCAAGTATTCCAAGCGGCGAATCCCCCGCCCCACTCTCCGAAGGCCCACAAGAGGCGCACATCAACGCCGCCGCAACGGCCAATAAAAAACAATTCTTCATCATACCTGTAATTAACTTATTTTAAGTTAGGATTCAGCAATGCGTCTTCTTCGGGAATCGGCATAAAATAGCTATCGTGCGTAGGGGGAGATGCTATCGTCCAGTCGTCAGCCGAGCGTCCGGGCAGGAAAGCGTGCTTGGGAT
>JAISUX010000060.1 GCA_031271805.1 Tannerella sp. | reverse complement strand
GTTTATTCGTCGGACGATGCCGTAAACTGGGAAAAACAAACGGAAAAAATACTGCGTGAGCCGGGTAAAATCAAAGGCGATGACGCCAAAGGTCAACATTGCGATGTGGTTGTTTCCGGCGACAGAGCATTCATTTTCTATTTTGTACATCAGGATGCGGGAAAAGGACGCAATACTCATATTCAAGTTGCCGAATTAGAATACAAAGACGGAAAAATAACCTGTGACAGAAATAAAGACGCATACGTTAATCTTATCCCATAATAATACTGACGGCTTCACTCCAAGTGAAGCCGTCAGATTATGTTTGTTTACATCTTTTTCATCCTGTCTATAAACATTTTAACCACAGCGGCTGCGGTCTCGCGTTTGTCGGACGGTTTGTAGTATTCGTCGCGGAACTTATCCCATCCGCTCCACTCTGTTATCAGAACTCCCTGAAAATGAGGCTTCAACACCTTAGTAGAGCGTTGACGCGAGCGAAGCATATCGTCTAAATAATCGGTCGCTACCTTCACATCAGTCCACGGGCAGGCAACAACATCAAAGCCTTTGATGGCAAAATATACGGGCGACTGATGCGCATTGCCATAATGCCAGTCGCATATCAGTATATCCTTTGGTACAAGGTCAATAGCCTGATGCGTATTGTTCATGCTTGATTCCGAATTGTGATAACCGGTGGCTTTGCAGTCGAGCAGCCGGTCGCCCCAAATCATCATACGCTTGCCCTGTTGCGCCAGATGGTTGTGGATAGTCCAGACCTCGCCGGCAAACAGTCGGGCAGGGTCAAGTCCACTGCATCGCGGGCAGTGCGGGTCGGCAAGAACCGTTACCTCGTCCATGCCTGCATGAAACCACTTTGTCTCAAACACTTCGGTGATTTCATCTATCACATCGAAAAGCACCTTGTGTACGTCGGGATGAAGCGGACAGTAACTTTTACAGTAAAAGAAATCAGGGTCGTTCCAGTCGCCGCCGTTGCCAAGCACTTTACTTTCTTCAAGTTTCACATGCGGCGTTTCGTCGAACTGCGGATAGACTGTCAGGAACTTGCCCGTCGTCTTAGCCCACGACTGATGTCCGAGAAGGTTGATTTGAGGGGCAATCTCTATGCCATGCTTTTGGCATACGGCGACAATCTTCTTCACGTCAGCCTTGGTCAAATCGCCCGCCAGTTCGGGATGCGACTCGTAGGCATATTTGTAATCCACGAGCAGCACCAGCAGGTTGAAGTGCGCCGGCGCAAGTTCTTCATCAATAAAACGTACAAACTCGTCCACCGTTGCCGACGAGGGAGCGCTGATACTCAAACCGCGTGTGGGCAAAGCATCGTCGAGAGTGCTGTTGGTCTGCGCAAATGCGTTGATATTAAACGCAATACATGCAATAAAAATCAATACTTTTCTCATGTTTATCAAATTAAAATGTTATTCCCATGTATAAATCGCGGCATCGCCCGCCTCAACATCCATCGTGTATGCGTATTTATTTGCAGGCACGAGAGAGCCGTCTTTCAACACTTTCTTCACCGTTTCATCGGCGACAAAAGTCAGCTTCATAACGTTCTGAAAATCACGGTTTACGATAACCAAAAACTTACGCGAGCCTTTTTCCAAAAGCGATACCACAGCGCCGCCATCGCTTGTTTCAAGCACTTTGACGGGAGCGGGCAGTTTCTTGGCGCGACGGGTTCCTGCAGGCAGTTTGCCCGTATGCCATACCGTAACCTGCTTGGAACCAAGAAATACGCCTGCAAGATTCTGTATCTCACTGTTCACGGTCTTCAGCCGGTCGAAGACCACACTCCGCTTTCCGTCCAATTCTATCGGTCCGTGCTGATACTCGGTGTTTGGCGTCCAGTATGTAAAATACTGCAAGCCCTGTGCGCCGTAGGCGAGGTCGCTGTATAACTGCAACCGCAGCTCTCCCAAGGTCGGCACTGGATAGTCGTAATGCGACGATGCCAGCGCAAATGCCCAGAACGGAAGACCTGCCGCCTTGGACTGTGAGGCTATAATCTCCAGATTCTTATACCATTCCGGACGAAGATAGCGTTTGCCATCGGTTTGAATCACGCAATAGTGGTCGAAAGAAACGAATGGTACGGGTACTTCGCGTATGTACGCCGCAACGTGCTCCGCATAAATGTCTTTATCGGGCATCGGTTTGGCGTCAGCTCCGAAGAGCTGCTGCAGATTGGCATAGTTGGGAAACAGGTTGATATAGCAATAATGCTTTGCATCAATCGCCTGAATCTTTTTCGTCCACGCTCCCAGTTCGGAAAATTCATCCGCGCCCGGCTCGTCCTTAAGATAATAGCCTGCGAGAGCGGGGTGTTTCATCAACTGCCGGACAGCTTTCTCCGTATCCGATTTCAGCTCGGGGCAGTTAGCGATGATTTTCACGCCAGCTTTCTGTGCGGCGTCAAGAGCCTTTTCCACCGTTGCAAGGTCGGAATAAAACGACATGTTCGTGTTAATGCCCGACTCTTTCAACTCGGCAAAACGCTCGACGCTGATTTGCTCCTGCGGAACGCCAACCCACGCAACGATGGGTATCTCGCCGTCCGTCTTCAGTTTCTCCTGCGCGAATATCTCATCGCAGCATCCAAGTGTAATAATTACTAATGATAAAATAAATGTCCTCATGCTTTTAATTTTTTGAGTGCAAATATAGTAATTTATTTTTTACCAGCCAGGATTTTGAGCCAAATTCGGATTCAAAACTATTTCCGTAGTTGGAATCGGCGAGAGATAATCTCTGTTGAGATTGAAATTAAATCCATTGCTCAATGCGCTGTAAGGCTGATACGGGTCGATATATCCGTCGGCATTAACTGACAGTTTTGAAACAGCTTCGATGAATAATGCAGAAGCCTCAGGATAATTATCCCATTGCTGTTTGACAGCGCCAAGCGGCCTTTTGCCTGCTATCAGTTCGTCGGCTGCAGCCCAGCGGAAGACGTCGTCCACACGCATACCTTCACACGCAAGTTCCACTTTGCGTTCACGGCGTATCTCTTGCAACAGAGGCGACAAACCTGCAAACTCCCAGTTCGGGTCGGTCGTTATGTCATTGATATTCAGTCCCGGCATTCCTACGCGGGCGCGTAAGGCATTTACGGTCTTGTCAATATCGCTTTGAGTAGCTGTTCCAAGTTCTGCTTTGGCTTCCGCATAAATAAGCAATGTTTCGGCATAACGGAAATAGATGTATCCGGCTGTGTATGTACCGCCATTAAGAGAGCCGGCATAATCGTAGGGATTATGTCCTTTCCAGTTCTGATAACCTGTAACGCTTCTGCTTTCCGATGTGCTCTCGAATGTAGGAGTTGTAAAAACAGACGGCGGGGTTCTGTCCCAGATAAGATGCTTTCCGTCGTCCACATAAATGGTCTGGTTCAGTCGTGGGTCGCGGTCGGTAACCAAAGTTTTCAAATCGGCGTCGCCTTTATAGAGCGGCGAAACCGCTATCGGCTTGCCGTCGGTGCATAAGTATGCGTCAATCAGACTTTTAGTAATACCTCTTGCACCTCCGTTACTGGTATAGCTCCCCCATCGGGTATATAGTCCTTCGGCAAGCGAATACTTGCGCCACAACAACACTTCCTTATGGTTGCTGTAGTCGAACTGGTTGAACAACAGCCAGTAACCGTTTTCATCGCCAATATTATCCAGAGCGGGATAGCCGTTTGCTTCTCCCAGAGCTATCAGAGCGCCTGCCGCGTCGGCCGCTTTCTGGATAAACCTTGTTCCGTCGGAACCGCTCACTTTGAATGCGGTGTTCTTTTTAGCATGATAGCGTTCCCATGTTCCTTCGTAAAGCGCTATTCGTGCCTGCAGAGCTAAAGCGGCTTCTTTCGTTACACGACCTGTCCAGCTGCCGGAACCGCGAGCCGGAAAATACTCCACAGCAAGGTCTAAATCGTGCATAATGGAATCTACAACCTGATTACGTGGCATACGCGACGAGAACAGCTGTTCCGAATCCATTGTAACAGTGGACGAAGCCCACGGCACATCGCCAAACGAGCGTAACTTGTTGTAATAGAATATGGAACGGAAGAAAAGCGCTTCTGCCACATACTGTTTTACATTATCCCATGTATCATTTACCGTTGAGTAATGGTCCATGAAATAGTTGATATTGCGCAGCAATGTCCAGTCGTCTGATGACCAGCCTCCACCCGAAGCGGGCAAAGTGTTCTCTCCGTTCATGCGACGGTTGTAATCAACATGAATCTGTGTATCGCTACCGTTATCGGCGTCGGCGCCAAAGGGTCCCTGACTGAACCATGCACCCTGTGAACGGGGCAGCAAACCATCCTGATTGTAAAAATTATTTGCATATATCTTTAAATCGTTTGCCGTTTTCCAATAGTTCGCATCACTTATGCTGACCAAAGGCGCACGCTCAAGAAAATTATCATTACAGGCGGTCAGTATTGCCGTCAGCGTTATAACTGTTAAAATATACTTTTTCATAATTTTAATATTTAAAATGTTACATTTATTCCGCAAGCCCAGTTGCGTTGCAGTGGATATATCTTGCCGTCAACTCCGTACCAGCCTCCGGTGTTCGATACTTCGGGGTCCATTACGCGAGGCATTTTTGTGAGTGTCGCCAGATTTTCAACATTGACAAACAGCCTTATTTTCTGGACGGATATCTTGTCTGTCAGCGATGCAGGCAGGTTATAACCCAGCTGCATATATTTAATACGCATGTATGCAGAGTTCAAAAGGTAGCGGGTTTGAGTATAGGTGTTTTTAATCATCTCGTTTCTGGTCATATAGTATTTCGGAAAAAAGCCGTCGGGATTGCTTTCGCTCCACCGGTCTCTTTGCTCCACAAATCCCATACTTTGCCACTGGTCGCCGGTGATACCCCAGTAATAGTTCGTTACATGGCTGTAGTCCGACACTGCAGTCTCTCGCTTCCCTACTCCCTGCAGGAACAGTGTCATGTCGAAACCTTTGTACTGAGCGCTCAGGGTTACACCATAGTTCCAGCGAGGTGTAGTGTTACCGATGATTTTTTTATCGCCCGGATTACTGAGCGTGCCGTCGCCCCAATCTATCTTTCCGTCGCCATTGAGGTCTTTATAGCGCACATCGCCCGGCGTCCAGCGACTGTAAAGCAGGCTCTGCGACGGGGCAGACTCTATTTCCTGCTCCGACTGAAACAGTCCGTAGGTCTCATAACCCCAGAACGAACCTATTTCCTGACCTACATACCATGTTGAAATCAAACCGTTCGGATTGGGATACTTGGTTACATAACTGCGGTAGTCGCTCAGCACAGCGTCGATACCGTAACTGAAGTCACCAGCCTGGTCGCGCCAGCCGAGAGTCAAATCCCAGCCCTTGGTTTCCATAGCCGCAGAATTGGTCTGAGGAGCTGATGTGCCGAGAAACGCCGGCATAGCTTCGGCCGGACCTACATAGTCGTCCATAAAACGGCGGTACCAGTCGAAGCTGATATTCAGACGATTTGACAAAAACGCAAGGTCAAGACCGAAGTCAATACTTGTAGTCGTTACCCACGACAGGGAAGTATTTACCAAAGACGGCTGATTAATAGCAGATTCGCGACCGCCGCTGAACAGGAAATTACTTGATGTGGGGCGGGATGTGCCCAACGACGGATAAAACGGATAGTAACTGCTTGTAAATCCCTGGTCGCCAAGCGAACCGTATTCGCCGCGGATTTTCAGAAGGTTCACAGACTGTTCCAAAGGCTGCCAAAACTCTTCTTTCGACATTACCCATGCTGCCGAAACACCTGGATAAAACTTGTAACGACTGTCTTTCATGAATTTCGATGTACCATCGTAACGACCGTCGAACTCAAACAAATATTTCTCCTTATAATTGTAATTGATACGCCCGAAACCTCCCCTGATAGCCAGTTGAGAAGCGCCGTCACTCAGGCTTGGCGAAGTGCCATAAGTAAGCGATAATGCGGGAAGTTCGTCGGAATAGAGGTATGAGTTACTGCCGGACATCGACAGGTTATCGTACAATTCCTGAGTGAACCCTACCATCGCCTTGAAATAATGGTCGCTTAACTGTTTTTCATACGAAGTATAAGCGTTGAAAGTGTTGTGAAGGTTACGGTTATAAGAGCGCGAAAATGAGTTGGGTGTAGGCGTTAAAGCGCTTTTGACGCCCAATTTAGGAGTTATTGAATAAACTGTTTTGTTATGACTTGAACCGTTGATGTAAAAACCGTCGAAAGTGTAATTGGCTGTAATATCCCAACCTGACAGGGGTTTGATAATGAACTCGCCTGTCAGAACGGCATTGTCGTTGGTTTGCAATACTCGTCCGGCATTCTGGTAAACATTTATCAGTCCCAGCCTTTCGCCATTAGGATAGACATTTACCGAATGAGGCGCCATACGGCCTAATGCATGCATCAGGGTACCGTAATTATCAGTATAGTTATTCGGTGAATCGGTTTGGCCGCGCGAAAAAGCGCCGCGGAAACTAAACGACAGCCAGTTAGTCAACTCGGTAGATAGATTGGCACGCAGATTGTAGCGCTGGTAAGAGTCTTCGCCGAAACGTATCAGACCTAATTGCTGCAAATAGCCCATACCAACGTAATAACCGGCTTTGCCGGCGCTACCGGATACGCCTATATTATGCTGCTGATTGAAAGAGGCGTCTTTCAGGAAAATCTTGAACCAGTCGTTGTTGCCGTTACCGGTCAGCCAGCCGTCAACTTCAGGTCGAGGGTCAAGCTCTGTTTCGGTTGTTCTTTTGCCGTCAAGGTATTCCTGCATGCGTCCTATTACTTCATCGCTGTAAATCTGGTTAATGCCGGAATTTCTCGCCGCCTCGTTGAAAAAGTTGGCATTCTCGACGGATGTCATATACTGGGGCACGTTTATGGTTTGCGCCCAACCGAAATTGTTGTTATAGGAAATTGTCGGCTTCTGACCTGCTTTACCTCGCTTGGTAGTGATGAGAATAACGCCGTAAGGGGCGCTCGAACCGTAAATGGCAGCCGAGGCGGCGTCTTTCAATACGGAAATGTTTTCCACGTCGTTCATGTTAATGCTGTTCAAATCACCGCCCTGAATGCCGTCGATAACTACAAGCGGCGCAGCAGCGGAACCAAACCCCGTATAACCGCGAATGTTGATTGAAGGAGCCGAACCGGGCGCTCCTCCGCTCGCCGAAGTGATGTTAAGATTGGCAACCTGTCCCTGCAAAGCCTGCGAAATGTTCGCAACCGAACGGTTTTCCAGTGTCTCGCCTTTGACTGATGCCACTGCACCGGTAAGGTTCACTTTCTTTTGGGTGCCGTAACCAACAACGACCACCTCTTCAAGCAACTGAGTGTCTTCCCTTAACATGACAGTCAATACCGACTGACTGCCAACCTTGATTTCCTGCGATACATACCCCATATAGGAGATTTGCAGTATCGCATTGTCGCCTACATTAATAGCAAATTTGCCGTCAGCATCCGTGCTGGTGCCATTGGTAGTGCCCTTAACCACTACATTGGCGCCGACAATAGCTTCTCCGCTTGCTACGTCTGTAACTGTTCCACTAACCCGCTTCTGTGCCATAAGACTGAGCGAGCAACTAATAAGAATACACAGCATCAATAGCGTCTTACGCCATGTGCCTCCTCTGAACAAAAAAATCATCTTTTTTTTCATGTTGAATTTTTTTAAGTTAAACAAAAAGCCAAAAGAATCCCGACTTCACTCAATATGAAGCCGGGACTATTATTTATAACATATATTCTTCGCGCGCGGGCGTGAGCCTACATTAATTATTAAGAGAGAGAGAGAGAGAGAGAGAGAGAGAGAGAGAGAGAGAGAGAGAGAGAGAGAGCATCAAATTATTTATCATAAAAGATGATAAAGATTTGGTGTTACTCCTGACAGTATCACTGTCACAATCAGCAAATGTTTTTACATTGTATAATTTCATCTTTGATATTATTTTTCACTGGCAAAGATAAATATAATTTTTCACAACGACAAGTAAATTGAGTTAAATTAGGTTAAATAAAGTTTTTGCATATATGCCTGATGGGTACAAGCATTATTGAACGTGAGTGCCTTCTACAAAAAATATTTCCAAACAGGCGCTATCTTGACGTCATCATTGTGATACTCTTGATTATAGGTGATAATCGTTTTTCGGCTCAATTTTATTTCTTTTTCAATATTCCGGAACCCTGCAAATTCCCGTTTGCTGTTTTCCGGCGTAAGTTCATAACAAACCTGAACAGCCTCATACTCAAATCCTTTTTTTATAACGAAATCATATTCTCCACTACCGTTGGCAAAGGTAATTTCATCAGGTCTTTGTTTTTGCAGTTCGTTGAATACAAAATTTTCAAAAAGTTTTGCTTTGTTATCCCAGAAACGATACGAAACAGCATTGATGATGCCATTATCGGCGGCATACAGTTTGTGGCTGTTGCGCACATTTTCTTTCAGCGAAAAAGCAAAATTCGACACATCTTGAATTATATAACTGTCGTCTAAGATATTAAGGTATTTCTTTGCCGTATTTTCGTTAGTGCCTGCTACCGCCGCCAAACTTTTGTACGAAAAAACCGCCCCGACATTTGAAATCGAATACAGCAACATCTTTTTGAAAGTGCCTATATCGGCAATCTGATAACGCGACACACAGTC
>JAISUX010000099.1 GCA_031271805.1 Tannerella sp. | reverse complement strand
AGCGTCGATGGTTTGGTGGGCGATAACCCGACGCTCGAAATCACTACGCCGCTGTTCGACCGCGTAGTAATGACGTTCCCTTCTGTGGAAAGCCCTGATGTTCAGCGTACTTTTGAGATTGTAGCCAAACATAACAAGCCCTCCGACATTTATATTCAAAGCGCCCGACTCAACGGCAAACCGCTGAACAGTGTCCGCTTCCCTTTAAAGGAGTTTTTCAACGGCGGTACGCTTGAACTTATGCTTGGAGACAAGCCCAACAAAAAGTGGGGACTGAAATAATCAGTCAAAAGTGGGCAAATTCATGAATATTTTATTAAAACTTTAATATTATTCAAATAAAATATTATCTTTGCAGAAAATTTTTTCGATTATGACAACAAAACAAAAGAACTCAACTGCATTGATGCTGCTTTCATTAGCCGCACTCGCCCTTACTGCCTGCGACGGCGGAAGTAAGATTGTAAAGAACTCGTTGCGGGCGCCCGCTTACCCGCTTGTTACTGTTGACCCCTACACCAGCGTGTGGGCGTTCAACGACAACCTCTACGACGACAACGTGCGCCACTGGACGGGCAAAGAACAGCCGCTCGTCGGCGCACTCAGAGTCGATGGCAAAGTCTATCGTTTCATGGGTATAGAAAAGCCTGTGCTTGAAGTCATTGCGCCCATTTCATACGAAGGGTCGTGGACAGGCAAATACACCTTTACGGAACCTCAAAAAGGCTGGGAACAGCCCGTTTTCGATGATCGCAAATGGGCTGAAAGCGAGGCGGCTTTCGGCACGCCCGAAGAAGTAAACGTCAAAACACAGTGGCTTACTAAAGATATCTGGGTTAGGCGCGTCATCACCGGCATCCCCGAAAGCAAACTCTTCCTGAAATACTCTCATGATGACGATTTCGAATTGTACATCAATGGCATTAAGGTGCTTAACACCGGTTACAAGTGGACTCACGATAGCTGGCTCGAACTGCCTGACGACGTCCGCAAAAGCATCACTGACGGTACGGCGGTCATCGCGGCACACTGTAACAACCGTACCGGCGGAGCGCTCGTGGACTTCGGGCTTTACTACGAGAAAGATTTGGTTAAACACCTCGCTACTACAGCTATTCAGCGGGAAGTTGATGTACAAGCTACTCAAACACGTTATGTGTTCGACTGCGGCAGCGTCAACCTGACTTTGACATTCACAGCCCCATTGCTACTCAATGACTTAGACCTCGTTTCGCGCCCCATCAACTATATTTCGTATGAAATTATATCCAATGACGGCGCCGCTCATCAGACGGAAATCTATTTTGAAGCCTCCCCCTCGCTGGCGCTGAACTCCCCACAGCAACATTCTAAGGCGGAAGGCTTTGAAAAAGAAGGACTTATATATGTCAAAACAGGCAATGTCGAACAAAAACCGCTCAATAAGAAAGGCGACGATGTACGCATCGACTGGGGCTGGTTCTTGCTTGGCGCCGACAAAGCAAGCGGCTCATATTCCGTTGGCGAGCCGATAGCGCTACGCGAACAGTTTGCTACTACCGGCTCTCTGAACAATGCAGGCGGACAGACCGATAACGCATATATAGCTGTTACTCAATCACTTGGTAAATCATCTAAGACTTCCGGTCGCATCCTGCTTGGCTACGACGACGTCTATTCAATACAATATTTTGGCGAGAACCTGCGCCCCTATTGGAATCGCAAGGGCGACAAGTCTATTGAATGGGCTTTCAATCAGGCTGTTGCCGATTACGACAAACTTATTAAAGCCTGCTCACGCTTCGATTACAAACTCATGAGCGACGCAACGGCTGTGGGCGGCAAGGAGTATGCCGAAATGTGTGCATTAGCTTACCGTCAGTCTGTTGCGGCTCACAAAATCGTCGAAGCCCCTAACGGCGACCTGCTGTTCCTCTCGAAGGAGAACTTTAGCAACGGCTGTATCAATACCGTTGATGTAACCTACCCCTCTGCGCCGCTATACCTTCTATACAGCATCGATTTGACTAAAGGACTGCTTAACGGCATCTTCTACTATTGCGAGAACGGCAAGTGGAAATACCCCTTTGCGCCGCACGACTTGGGGACATACCCTCTGGCTAACGGGCAGGTTTACGGCATGGAAAACGACGATTACAGCAATAAGATGCCTGTCGAAGAGAGCGGCAATGTGCTGATACTCACCGCCGCCATCGTTTACCGCGAAAACTCGGCAGCATACGCCGAGAAACATTGGACGACGCTGACATCTTGGGCAGAATTTCTCCTGCAACACGGTCTCGACCCTGAAAATCAACTCTGTACGGACGATTTTGCCGGTCATCTCGCTCACAATGCAAACCTGTCAATAAAAGCAATTCTCGGCATAGCTTCCTACGGCTATATGGCTGAAAAACAGGGCAAAAAGGACGTGGCCGAGAAATATCTGTCGGAAGCCCGCAAGATGGCAGCCGAGTGGATGAAGATGGCTGACGACGGCGACCACTATCGCCTCGCTTTCGACCGCCCAGGAACATGGAGCCAAAAATACAATATCGTATGGGATAAACTCCTCGGTTTCAACATATTTCCTCCGGAAATTATGCAGAAAGAAATACCATACTACCTGACTAAGTTCAACCGCTACGGCTTGCCGCTCGACAACCGCAGAGAATTCACCAAAGGCGACTGGGTCATCTGGTCGGCAACACTCGCCCCCGACCAAGAGACGTTTGAGAAGATCATCCGCCCCGAATGGGATTTCTACAATGAGACCGTTGACCGCGTACCCATGTCGGACTGGTACAACACCGACAACCCTCGTCATGTAGGCTTCCAGGCACGTTCGGTCGTTGGCGGCTATTTCATTAAATTGCTTGAAAAAGAGATAACAAAATAAGCCTCAATAATTATATTATATGAACGCGAAATATCTATTTTTATGGCTTACAATCCTACTAGGATACTCATGTAACACACAGGAAAACAAGATATTATGGCAAATAGGGACTCCCGATAACAAAGCGTCGGAATTTGCCCTTGCGCCGGATAAATATCAAGACTTTCTGGAAAATGATTTCGGATGGGAAGATCGTTTTTACCTGATTGGCAAGTCGTCGCCCGAAACGGATTTCCCGTATATCCTGCCCGG
>JAISUX010000027.1 GCA_031271805.1 Tannerella sp. | reverse complement strand
CGAAACCGTTGTTGTTGAAAATTCTTTTACGACTGAATAACCTTTTCCATCGTAAATCGCACAAAATATACTATCTTTGTGCACGTCTAAACCTGATGTCTTCATACTTGTATTTGTTTTAGTTTGACATCCTGCAAATATAAGAAAACTCTTCGGTTGGACGGATTGGCGGGGCTGTGAATCCTGCCAATATTTTTATTCGTTTGTGTGTAATTGAAAATTTTATGCTATCTTTGCGGTCGAAAAAGGTACAAAAACGAGACGCAAAATCAGCATTTCTTTCTGAATTTTATTTCAAGGCGTTGAAAATAAGCATTATACAAATATACCTGTCAGATTATAAGTTCCACTAAAACAAGGATTAAGACTTGGAGTTTTAATCCAGTCAAGGGCTCTCTCACCGGGTCAGATTATAAGTTCCACTAAAACAAGGATTAAGACAACGACGACCGGCATTCTGAACCCCATCGCCGATGTCAGATTATAAGTTCCACTAAAACAAGGATTAAGACTTTCTGTGCCGTCGACGTCTATCGCGAGGAAAGCAACAGTCAGATTATAAGTTCCACTAAAACAAGGATTAAGACCTTGTTGCCGTTATACTCGCGATGCTCCGCAATAGGGTCAGATTATAAGTTCCACTAAAACAAGGATTAAGACACAGGTGTGAAGAACTCCATAAAATCCTTTTTTGGTAGGTGTCAGATTATAAGTTCCACTAAAACAAGGATTAAGACTCAGTGCCCTCGGTATCAATCGCGAGGAAAGCAACGTGTCAGATTATAAGTTCCACTAAAACAAGGATTAAGACCAAATGCTGTCGATTTGATTCCAGAGTTCTCGAGCGTCAGATTATAAGTTCCACTAAAACAAGGATTAAGACTTGAGGCGTTCGTTTATTTCAAACGCCTCAGCGACTAAGTCAGATTATAAGTTCCACTAAAACAAGGATTAAGACTTGCATATTTGTGCCAATGAAAGCTTAGAATCTAGTCAGATTATAAGTTCCACTAAAACAAGGATTAAGACTGCTGACCGGATTGTAACCTTGCCAATTGGGCCTGTAATGTCAGATTATAAGTTCCACTAAAACAAGGATTAAGACAATAAAAAAGATTATGTCAGTCTCAAAGCAGAACCGTCAGATTATAAGTTCCACTAAAACAAGGATTAAGACAGTATTGACAAACTCACGGAATTTTGAACACGCATCTTGTCAGATTATAAGTTCCACTAAAACAAGGATTAAGACTAATTAGAAAAAGTCAATTATAAAGCAAGAGAAAAAGTCAGATTATAAGTTCCACTAAAACAAGGATTAAGACAAAGAAAAACAACAGTAAAAAGACGCCAGTTAAAATGTGTCAGATTATAAGTTCCACTAAAACAAGGATTAAGACAGCGATTGCTTTATATGCTTTTTCAGAGATTGAACTTAATCGTCAGATTATAAGTTCCACTAAAACAAGGATTAAGACTGCTCCATCCGTTTACACAGATGTGGTTAGCCTTGTCAGATTATAAGTTCCACTAAAACAAGGATTAAGACGATTCCATTGCCTTATTATACCAATAATCTGCCTGCGGTCAGATTATAAGTTCCACTAAAACAAGGATTAAGACAGTAATTTGAAAAAATAAAACCGGGTACTTCTTTGTCAGATTATAAGTTCCACTAAAACAAGGATTAAGACTTGTAACAATCATAATGTGTGTAAATTTGAATGTGCGTGTCAGATTATAAGTTCCACTAAAACAAGGATTAAGACTTTAACCCGGAAGATACCTGCGTGGTGCCTGTCAACTGTCAGATTATAAGTTCCACTAAAACAAGGATAAAGACTCTTCAGCAGATGTAATAATCATATTTGTAGAATTTGGTCAGATTATAAGTTCCACTAAAACAAGGATTAAGACAGTTTAACGACGTGCTAAGGTCGTAGATGTTGCATGGTCAGATTATAAGTTCCACTAAAACAAGGATTAAGACTTTGGTACTCGTACTGCTTCGTCCTCTCCAGGACGTCAGATTATAAGTTCCACTAAAACAAGGATTAAGACCGCATTGCCATTGGTGATATACTCTCTTTGTTCCATAGTCAGATTATAAGTTCCACTAAAACAAGGATTAAGACCGCCAGGCAACATCAAACCGTTTTCGTCGCGGAGTCAGATTATAAGTTCCACTAAAACAAGGATTAAGACGGCAGAGGGTCGTAATCGACCATCAGGGCTAACATCGTCAGATTATAAGTTCCACTAAAACAAGGATTAAGACAACTATTTCATATATGTAGTTATAGATGTCACAATAGTCAGATTATAAGTTCCACTAAAACAAGGATTAAGACAAAAGCATGCATCGCCGCAATGAAATATCTCAAAAGATATATCATCTCGGCTGATGCAAATTCTTTTAGCTTGTCTTAATACCGCAGGTCTTATACGCTACCCCGTTTCTTCCTGCCTATTTCAAGTTGTAGGGTTTTTGACGGTTCGTCGCAGACTTCGGTTGGGCCGAAGTATTGGATTGGCCCGGGATATACATAGTCGGTATTTAGCGCCCATGCGTTACGTTTGGAGGCGAATTTTTTGAAGGGAGCGCCGTCGAGCCGGACTAATGCTTTCTGGATGACGGGCTTCATTGATCCATGACGTAATTCGAGGTTCATCATCATCGTGATTGGGATACCTCCGGCAATCCATTTGTTGGCAGCGGCTGTTGTGTTGCGAACCGAAGCCATATAGCCGGTTTTGCCTGTGAGTATCAACTGGGAAGCGGTGTAGCCTAACGAATAGCAGTAGTCGGCGTCGTAGTTCGACGGGGCGGCGCAACGGCCTTCATAACCGAAGAAATGTACCTGGGTCGAGAATTTGTAACCGGCGGGGAACTTGTTCTTGTGCCGCTTGATGATTTTTTCCATGCGGCTGCTTACCATCTCGGCGAGGAGTTTCTCGGTCTCGATCAACGACACCTGTGTGTTGCCGTGCTCATCGCGATCCATTACAAGTTGGAGAGCAACGTTTTCGGGCAGGCTCGCGTAGAGTTTTGAGTGGTCGTTGGATAGCTTGTCGATGATATGCGCCCGGCGTTCGCTTTTCTTTATCCTCTTAAATTCGGTCTCGTTGTTGACGAGATATTCGTTGAGTTCCGCGATAAGGCTCTTAAATTCGGGGATGAACTCTATCAGGCCTTCCGGAATCAGAACCGTACCGAAATTATTGCCCTTTTCGACACGCTTTTTGACGATTTGGGCTATGTTATCGACTATTTTAGCCAATGTTTGCTTCTTTTCCGCAACTTCTTCGGAAATGATGCAGATGTTGGGGTGGGTTTGGAGGGCACATTCGAGGGCTATGTGAGATGCCGAGCGTCCCATCAGTTTGATGAAGTGCCAATATTTGCGAGCCGAATTACAGTCGCGCTGGATGTTACCGATGACTTCGGAATAGACTTTGCATGCCGTATCGAAGCCGAAAGATGTCTCAATCTGCTCGTTCTTGAGGTCGCCGTCAATAGTCTTGGGACAACCGATGACTTGTACTCCGGCGTTTATGGATTTGTAGTATTCGGCCAAAACACAGGCATTGGTATTCGAATCATCGCCCCCAATGATTACTAATGCTTTTATTTTCAGTTTTTTGAGTATTTCGAGACCCTTGTCAAACTGCTCTTTTTTCTCCAATTTGGTACGTCCGGAGCCAATGATATCGAAGCCGCCGGTATTGCGGTATTCATCAATAATATCGGCTGTCAATTCCTTATAATTATGATCCACTAATCCTTTGGGGCCGAGGATGAATCCGTAGAGTTTGGAGTCAGGGTTGGATTTAGTGATGCCGTCGAACAGGCCGGCAATGACATTGTGCCCTCCCGGCGCCTGTCCTCCGGACAGAATCACTCCGACATTGATAGGCGGATAGTCGATCTTCACATCGCTCTTTTTAAACGTTACGACAGGCATCCCATAAGTGTTGGGGAAAAGTTTCTTGATGTCGTCCTGGTCGGCGACCGATTGTGTTTGTGCGCCATCAACGGCTTCAACGTTGCCGTTTAACACGGAAGGCATCTTCGGCAAATAACTTGCTCTTGCAATTTGTAATGCACTTTTTGTCATATAAATCTATATTAATGGTTAAAAATCTTCAAATCGGACTGCAAATGTCGTAATTTTTTTTGAAAAAACAAACAATCTAAGATAAAAGTATTACCTTCGCATGTTAATTGATAAAAAATGAACAGGAAAAAAGTAATAAAAGTATTATCAATATTGATATGTCTAATAGTGTTGGCAACGATTGTCGCCTATTTTATTTACGAGCCGCATAAGCCATGGTTGGCGTTTTATATCGCCTGTTGCGGAGGCGTTTTGACGGTCAATTTAATTATTGTAATAATTTTTGTCCGTAAAAATTTTAAGGATAAGAGTAGGCGGTAAAGATTTTTTTATTACTTTTGCATCCTATTTTTTAGAAATGATTAGTAATTAATACGAGAAAAGAATGAATGTTTCTTATAAATGTGATGATGCCTTGAGCGCATTGCTTAAGGTCGAGATTGTGAAGGATGATTACGCGGAACCGGTCAGAAAAAACCTGCAGAAACTGCGTCAGAAGGTCAATATGCCCGGTTTTCGCAAGGGCATGGTTCCATTAGGTTTGGTGACTAAGTTGTATGGCAAGAACGCTATGGCGGAAGAAATCAATAAGATTGTTTCCAACAGTTTGTTCGAATACATCAAGGAAAACAACGTCAAAATGCTTGGTGAGCCGATGCAAAACGAGACCGAGCAGAAGCCCATAGACTTCGATGTGGACGAAAATTTTGAATTTTGTTTTGACATAGCCTTAGCTCCGGAAATCGACGTCAAACTGTCGAAAGACGATAAAATCATACTTTACAAGGCTATAGTCAACGACGAACAGATTGATAAACAGATAGATTCGTATCAAAATAATTTCGGCACATACGAGGACGCCGAGACTGTTGAAGTCAATGACGTGCTTAAAGGCGCTTTGGTCGAGTTGGAAGGTTTAGTCCCTAAAGAAGGCGGTCTTTTGCTCGAAAATTCCTTGCTGATGCCGCTTTATATGAAAGGAAAGACAGAGCAGAAGAAATTTGACGGAGCCAAAGTTAATGATGTGATAATTTTCAATCCTTTCAAGGCTTATAAGGGCGCCAAGGCCGAGTTGTCCTCACTCTTGAAGATTGATAAAGAGGCGGTTAATGATATGAAAAGCGATTTCTCATTTGAGATACGGCAGATCACCCGCCACAAGAAAGCGGAGTTGAACAAGGAATTGTTCGACAAGCTTTTCGGCAAGGATACGGTCGAGGACGAAGCAGCGTTTCGCGCTAAGATCAAGGATTCGCTGGAAGCGCAGTTCGCGAGGGAAAGCGAATACAAGTTTATGATAGATGTTCGCAGGTTGTTGCTCGACAAGGCCAAGGACGTGCGTTTTGCCGATGATATCCTGAAGCGCTGGCTACTTGCCGCTAACGAGAAAAATACTAAGGAAGAGGTTGATAAGGACTTCCCTAAGGTGGTTGAGGACTTGAAATATCATCTTATTAAGGAAAAACTTATCCGCGACAACGATGTCAAAGTCGAAAAGGCCGACATCGACGCTTATGCCGGGAATATTGCCCGGCAGCAATTTGCGCAATACGGCATTTTGCAACCCGAAGAAGATATGTTGAAGCGCTTTGTTGACGATATGTTGCAGAAAGAAGACACTCTACGTAATATAGTTGATCGCGTAATGGACGAGAAATTAGCCGACTTGGTTGAATCGAAGATTACAATCGAAGGGAAGGAAGTCCCTTACGACGACTTCTACAAGTTGATTAACGAATAATACAAAACAATAAAAACATGAACGAATTTAAAAAGTATGCCACCAAACATTTGGGCATGAATAGTAACACTCTTGAGAGTTATATGAACTTTACGAGCAGCTACATCTCGCCGACAATCATCGAGGAACGACAGTTGAACGTAGCCCAGATGGATGTCTTCTCGCGCCTGATGATGGACCGTATTATCTTTCTCGGCACTCAGATCGACGACTACACAGCCAATGTCATACAGGCTCAACTCCTGTATCTTGACACGAGCGATCCGGGTAAGGACATCGCAATCTACATCAATTCGCCGGGTGGAGTTGTTTATGCCGGTCTGGGAATATACGATACCATGCAGTACATAAACAGCAAAGTATCAACTATTTGCACGGGGATGGCGGCATCTATGGCCTCAGTGATATTGGTTGCCGGCGCCGAAGGTAAACGTTTCGCACTTGACCATTCCCGTGTGATGATGCATCAGCCTATGGGCGGGATGCAGGGGCAGGCCACCGATATGGAAATAACCGTACGCGAGATAGTTAAGATCAAGGAAGAGCTATATCGAATAATCTCTAAACATTCGGGCAAGCCTTACGACGAGATTGAGCGCGACAGTGACCGCGATTATTGGATGTCGGCTAAGGAAGCCAAAGAATATGGTATGATTGACGAAGTATTGACTAAAAAAGCATTATAATTATGGCTGTTGATGATAAGTGTTCTTTCTGCGGAAAGACGCGAAGGGAAGCGAAGTTGATGATAGCCGGCCTCACAGGTTCGATTTGTGAAAACTGCGCAATGCAGGTCTCCGAGATTGTGAAGGAAGAAAATATACGGCGCAACGGACAGGTATTTGTCTCTACCGACAAGGAATTTCCCAAACCCGAAGACATAAAACAATTCCTCGACCAATACGTGATTGGCCAGGATGAAGCGAAGAAATATCTTTCCGTCGCCGTCTATAACCATTATAAACGGTTGATGCAGAAAGATACTCAAGACGACGTCGAGATAGAAAAGTCGAACATTATCATGGTAGGCGCGACGGGGACAGGTAAGACCTTGCTTGCCAGAACCATAGCGAAGAAATTGAATGTTCCGTTTTGCATCGTCGATGCCACGGTTTTCACCGAAGCCGGATATGTAGGCGAAGATATCGAAAGCATACTGACACGT
This sequence comes from Tannerella sp., assembly GCA_031271805.1. Taxonomy (GTDB): domain Bacteria; phylum Bacteroidota; class Bacteroidia; order Bacteroidales; family Tannerellaceae; genus Tannerella. The sequence continues at coordinate 33,143 of JAISUX010000027.1, read as the reverse complement.
TTGCTTCAGGCTTCGGATTACAATGTTGAGGCGGCGCAAAGGGGGATTGTCTTCATTGACGAAATCGACAAAATCGCCCGCAAAGGCGACAATCCTTCGATAACCCGCGACGTTAGCGGCGAAGGCGTTCAACAAGGACTGCTCAAGCTGCTCGAAGGTTCGGTAGTCAATGTGCCGCCCCAGGGCGGGCGCAAGCATCCCGAACAGCGGATGATATCCATCGACACGAAAAATATTTTATTCATCTGTGGCGGCGCTTTCGACGGCATAGAGAAAAAAATAGCCCAACGGCTCAATACCCGCGTCGTCGGATATACGGCAAGCCGCGAATCGGCAGTTTACGACCGCAACGACATGCTGAAATACATCATGCCGACCGACCTGAAATCTTTCGGCCTAATCCCTGAAATCATAGGGCGTCTTCCGATCCTGACCTACCTTACTCCGTTAGATCGCGACGCCTTGAAGCGAATACTCATAGAGCCTAAAAACTCGATTATCAAGCAATACATTAAATTGTTTGAGATGGATAATATCAAACTTACCTTCGACGTGGACGTCTATGATTTTATAGTCGATAAATCGGTGGAGCTTAAGTTAGGTGCACGCGGTTTGCGTTCCATAGTAGAAACTATCATGATTGACGCCATGTATGAAATGCCATCCGGGACGCAAAGAAACTTACGGGTTACATTACCTTTTGCGAAGGAAAACTTCGAGAATGTTGATATTAATAGGTTGCAAATAGCATAAATTTTTAATGACCCTGACCATGGCCAAAAAAGATAAAGTGGAAGAAAAAGATGCTCACATAAAAAAACCGAAAGCCGAAAAGAAAACGGCCGGAACCGAAAAGAGCGGTAAAGCGGACGCGAAAAATAAAAAAGACATAATAACAGCCGCACTGAAACTGCATTTCGGCTTTGATAATTTCAAGGGCAATCAAAAGGAAATAATCGAAAATGTCCTTGCCCATAAAGATACGTTTGTATTGATGCCTACGGGCGGCGGTAAGTCGTTGTGCTATCAACTGCCGGCGCTGTTGATGGACGGTACGGCGATTGTCATATCGCCATTGATAGCTTTGATGAAAAACCAGGTAGATGCGATGCGCAACTTCAGTGAAGAAGACGGCATTGCCCACTTCATCAATTCCTCGCTCAATAAGGCGGCTATTGATGATGTGAAGGCGGATATTATGTCGGGCAAGACGAAACTGTTGTATGTAGCGCCCGAATCACTGACGAAGGAAGAAAACATAGAATTCCTGCGTCAGGTGAATATATCGTTTTATGCCGTCGATGAGGCGCATTGTATCTCGGAATGGGGACATGATTTCCGTCCGGAATACCGCCGTATTCGCCCAATAATCAATGAGATAGGCGTGCACCCCGTGATTGCGCTGACCGCCACGGCAACGCTCAAAGTGCAGCACGACATCCAGAAAAATCTGGGAATGATGCGAGCCAAAGTCTTTTCGTCGTCATTCAACCGGCCTAACCTTTACTACGAAGTAAGACCAAAAACCGAAGATGTCGATAAGGAAATAATAAAATTCATAAAGATGAATGAAGGCAAATCGGGAATTGTTTACTGCCTGAGCCGCCGCGAAGTCGAACATTTTTCGGAAATATTGAATACCAACGGAATAAAGGCCAGCCCGTATCATGCAGGCATGGAATCAATCAAACGTTCCGAGAATCAGGATGCCTTTGTGATGCAAAAAATAGACGTGATAGTAGCGACTATCGCTTTCGGCATGGGCATCGACAAGCCAGACGTCAGGTATGTCATTCATTATGATATTCCAAAGAGCCTCGAAGGTTATTACCAGGAAACGGGGCGTGCAGGCCGCGATGGAGGTGAAGGGATGTGTATCGCCTTCTATTCGAGCAAGGATTTGCAGAAATTGGAGAAATTCCTGCAAGGGAAACCTGTCGTCGAGCAGGAAATAGGCAAGCAGTTGCTGCTCGAAACGGCAGCTTATGCCGAGTCGGCAGTCTGCCGCCGCAAAGTCCTGTTGCACTATTTCGGCGAGAAATACGATGAGGAGAATTGCTGCAATTGTGATAACTGTCTTAAACCCAAGAAATTAATTGAGGGAAAAGAGCTGCTATTGATAGTTCTCGAAGCAATTGTCGCCCTCAAGGAGAAGTGTAAGGCCGAGTATGTAGTCGATGTCTTGTTAGGCAATGAAACATCCGACGTGTTGTCGTACAAACATAACGAGTTGGAGGTTTTCGGTTCGGGTGACGACGAGTGCGAACGTATGTGGATGGCAATAATTCGCCAGGCGCAAATAGCAGGATACATAGTTAAAGATATAGAAAATTACGGGATATTGAAGGTGTCCGCAAAAGGAGAAGAGTTTATGAAGAATCCCGTCTCGTTCATGGTAGTAAAGGACAATGAATTTGACGAAGACGATGAGGCCGACGAATTGCCTATACACAGCGGCGTGTCGTGTGCGGTCGATCCCGAACTATTCTCGATAATGAAGGATCTGCGCAAGAAAATGTCGAACAAATTGAATGTGCCGCCCTATGTTATTTTCCAGGATCCTTCACTCGAAGCTATGGCTACGACTTATCCCGTGACGCTGGAGGAACTCCAAAACATACCGGGCGTAGGCGCAGGCAAAGCGAAACGCTATGGTAATGAGTTTGTTGATATAATCAAGAAGTATGTTGAAGAAAATGAAATAATACGTCCTGAGGACATGCGTATCCGTACTATTCCTAACGAGTCGAGGCTCAAAGTATGGATAGTGCAAAGTATTGACCGCAAAGTCGCATTGGACGATATCGCAAACAGTAAGGGTCTTGAGTTCGACGAACTGCTCGACCAGATAGAGAAAATAGTCTATTCGGGCACAAGACTGAACCTTGATTATTTCATCAACGACGTGATGGATGAGGAGCATGTAGAAGATATCTATCAATATTTTAAAGAGTCGGAAACCGATTCGCTGGAAGAAGCGATAACCGAACTCGGCGGCGATTATAGGGAAGAAGAGGTGCGTTTGGTACGTCTGAAATTCCTGTCCGAATTAGCAAATTAAAAAGATAATTGAATGATAAAGAAAGGTTTTATGAAGAAAGTAGTATTGATTTTAATCTCGGCGGCTATCGTTGTCGCTGCCGAGGCAAAAAAACAGAAAGACCCTGTTGTGATGACAGTGGCAGGGAATGATATACCGATGTCCGAATTTATTTTTATCGCTAAGAAAGACAACAGTGTCAATCTGAAAGATAAAAAATCGGTAGCCGAGTATGTCAAATTGTTTGTAAACTACAAGCTGAAAGTGGCGGATGCGATAGCCTCCGGAATCGACAAAGAATCGAATTTCGATGCGGAATTGGCTAAGTATAAGGAACAGTTATCGGAAAGTTTCCTTTCCGACAAGGCCGGCGAAGAGGCTGCCATGTACTTCGTTTACGAGCGTTCGCAATCCATTCCCGGATTTAAATACATAGCTTTCCGCTCAAAAAAAGACCGAATTTTGCCTAAGGACACTGTCGATTTATACCTCGAAGCAAAAGAAGTATATGACAGGATAATGAAAGGCGAGTCTTTCGAATCTATCGGCCAATCGGTGGCCGAACTAAACCGACCTGACAGTCTTATGTACGGCGTCGTTGATTACGTTTATCCCCTGCAAATGCAGAAAGTAATTGAGGATAAGGTGTTTACTATGGAGCCTGGGCAGATATTGCCGCCCTTGCGTTCTATGGCCGGATTTCATCTGCTCAAATTAGACAGGGTGATTCCTAATCCCGGGCAGGTGCGCGTTGCACATATCCTGATAGGATTTCCTCAGAATAACCCTACGGAAGAAGAAAAGGCGGCGACCCTCTCGAAAGCCGATTCTATCCATAATTTACTTGTTGACGGACAGGATTTTGAGGAGTTGGCTAAAATATATTCCACCGATACGGTGACAGGTCGAAGAGGCGGGGTGTTGAAATATTTCGGTTTGGGCGAGATGGTCGCTTCGTTCGAAAAAGCAGCATTCGCATTAGAAAATGTCGGCGACATCAGCAGTCCTGTCGAAACGCGGTTCGGCTATCATATCATCAAACTTATTGATAAGAAGACGGATATCGCCTTTGAAGAGGTGCAAAGCCAAATTTATGAATCAATGAGGCGCTCGGAGAGGAATTTCGATTTGTACCGGGTTTATGACGAAAAATTGAAGGAACGGCATAATTACGTGTTTTATCCCGAAGCTTACGATGAATTGGTAAGTTTGGCCAATGACTATTTCCCGTCCGATACTTCATTTTATAATCGGGGAAAAGACTATGGTAAGATACTGTTTCGCGTTGATACGCTTGACGTTATGCAGTCGTCTTTTGTCGAATACATGTTGAAATCGCCTCGTTCCAACAAGCTGTTTTCGCTTGATTTCATGCAGGAAGAATACGATTTGTACGTCCGCGATATACTTATGGAAATGGAACGCAACGTGCTTGAGGTCAATTATCCCGAATATAATCAGTTGGTTAAGGAATATTATGACGGCATGCTCTTGTTCGAGATTAGCAACAAGCGTGTCTGGAGCCAGCCTGCCGAGAAGCATGATGAACTTGAAGCCGAATGGATCAAGGAAATTACGGAGAAATATCCGGTGACCGTTAATTGGAAAGTTATTAATAAGACGAAGAAATATCTTTAAGAATGAAGAAAAGTATCTTGTTTCTGTCGTTTATGTGTGTTTTCTTTTCTTGCAGGAAGTCCGGAGACGGGCAGTCGCAAGGAGACATAATTGTCAGGGTCAAGGATAATTTTCTGACACGTAGCGAAGTAGAGCGGCAGATACCTAAAGGATTGTCGCCGGTTGACAGCCTGATCCGGTCGGAAAGCATTGTGAAGAAGTGGATTATCGACTTGCTTATCGACGATGCGGCCTATAAGAATGTCGGCAACGAAAAGGCTGAAATAGACCGGTTGGTCAACGAGTACCGGCGCACTCTGATAAGGCATCGCTATCAGGAGCGTTTAGTGAACGACAAGGTGTCGGCGCAGATTAGCGAAGCCGACATGGCTGATTATTACGAGGCAAACAAAGAACAGTTCAAATTGAGCGAGAACCTGATCAAAGGCCTGTTTCTCAAAGTCCCGGCGACCGCTCCCAAGATGGACGACGTCAGGAAATGGTATGTTTCGGGGAAGGAAGAATCGCTTGAGAATATTGAGAAATACAGCCTCAGGAATGCTGTCATTTTCGATTATTTCTATGACAGGTGGGTCAATTTCGACGAAGTGATGTCGAAGATTCCTCAAAAAATCTCGAATCCCGGGCGTTTCCTCGAAACGAATGACCATCTTGAAGTGTCGGACAGCACTTTCAACTATTTCCTGAAAGTGTCCGACAAGTTGTTGGCAGGCAAAACCGCGCCGTTCGACTATGTAAAAGGTCAGATACGTAATATGCTTATTAATAAGCGAAAGATTGATTTTATGCGCAAGTTCGGCGAGGATTTGTATCAAGAATCGGTGAAAGACGGAATAGTGGAATTTATGAAAGAATAAAATATATAAAGTGATGATAAAAAGAGGATTAATAATGGGATTCGTTTTTTTGTGTACTGCCGTTGCGGCATTTGCACAGAATAATGTTATCGACGAGGTAATTTGGGTTGTAGGCGATGAGGCCATTTTGCGTTCAGACGTTGAAAATCAGCGGCTTGCGATGCAAAATGAGCGCATGAGGATTGATGGCGACCCATATTGTATATTGCCGGAGCAGATAGCCGTACAGAAGCTTTTTCTGAGCCAGGCTAAAATCGACAGCGTGTATGCGGACGAAAAAATGGTGTTGCAGAGGGTTGACCGTTGGGTTAACTGGATAATCAGCCAGTTAGGTTCGCAGGATAAAGTGGAGGAATATTACGGCGGCAAGAAGTTGTCTCAATTGAAGGAAGAGCAGAAAAAGGTCGTTCGCGACCAGTTAGTTGTGCAGGAGATGCAGCAGAAAATTGTCGGCGATATAAAACTGACGCCTTCCGACGTGCGTAAGTATTTCAGCCAAATCTCAAAGGACAGCCTCCCGATGATACCATCGACGGTCGAGGTGGAGGTCGTGACTATGGAGCCTAAGATCCTGCTTGAAGATGTGGATGCTATCAAAGCCCGCCTGCGCGACTTCACCGACAAGATAAACAAGAAAGAATATGATTTTTCAACCCTCGCCCTGCTTTATTCCGAAGACCAGGGAACGGCGATGCGCGGAGGAGAGACCGGCTTCTTGTCGAAAATCGAGCTTGACCCCGAATATGCCAACGCCTTGACTAATTTGAACGACCAAACGAAGGTGTCGAATGTCATTGAGACAGAATACGGCTACCATATCATTCAGTTGATAGAAAAACGCGGCGACCGCATCAACAGCCGGCATATTCTGCTTCGCGCCAAAGTGTCGGAACAGGAGATTGAGAAGGCGATGAGCCGCTTGGATACGCTTTATACCGACATCAATGCGAACAAACTGACTTTCGAGGAGGCGGCTACATATTTCTCGTCCGACAAAGATACGAGGAACAATAAAGGCTTGATGGTCAATCAAAACCAGGAGAGCGCCAACTTCGGGACGCCGAAATTCGAGATGGAAGAGCTGCCCCAGGGAATGGGCGTCGTTGTCGATAAGATGCAGGTGGGGGAGATATCCAAACCATTCAGGATGAGGAACAAAGCCCAGAAAGACATCGTCGCGATAGTCAAACTCAAATCGAGGATTAACTCCCATCAGGCCAATGTATCCGACGATTACCAGGCATTGAAGATGCTGGTCGAAGACCGTAAGCGCGAAGAGCTGTTGAACAGTTGGATTGTCAGCAAGCAGAAGACTACGTTTGTGCGTATCGCCGACGGGTGGCGCGAATGTGATTTCAAGTATCCGGGCTGGATTAAGCAATGAGCCGTCTGCGAGCGTTCATATTTCTGCCGGTTTTTTGCGGCGCTATTGTCGCACAGGCACAGGATCAGGATACGATTCCTGCCGATACTGTCCGCAAAACGGTGGTGTATCTGGAGCGTGCCGATGTTCAGTCGTTCAACCGTAACATCAACGACCAGCGCCAGGTGCTGAACGGCAATGTGGTCTTCCGCCACGACAGCTCGTATATGTATTGCGACAGTGCGTATTTCTACGAAAATGATGTCTCGCTTGAGGCTTTCGGACTTGTCAGGCTCGAACAGGGTGACACGCTGTTCGTCTATGGCGATTATCTTTTTTATGACGGCAATATCGAGCTGGCCAAGATGCGGCATAACGTGCGGATGGTTAATATACAACAGGACAGTTCTGTCGTCACGCTTTATACCGACAGCCTCGACTATAACCGGCAGACCGATATAGGTTATTATTTCGAGGGCGGCAGGATTATTGATGCCGAGAACGAACTCGTTTCGGTTTACGGACAATACTCGCCGGGCACGAAAATAGCCGTTTTCAACGACAGCGTGCGGTTGACGAATCCCAACTTCACGCTTTATTCCGACACGCTTAACTACAGTACCGAGACAAAGGTCGCTACCATCCTCGGCCCTTCGGTCATCGAATCCGACAGCGGCGTGATCCATACCTCCCGCGGGTGGTACAATACCCAGGACAATACCTCGCTCTTGCTCGACCGCTCGGAGGTTGTTTCGGGCAACAAACTGCTTGTTGGCGATTCGCTCGTTTACGACCGCGGCGCGGGTATAGGCCGGGCTTTCGGCAATATGAGCATCGTCGATACGGTGCAGAAGACGATTCTGACCGGCAATATCGGCTATTACGAAGAAAATACGGAATATGCCTTTGCCACCGACAGCGCTTGCGCCGTCGAATATTCACAGGGCGATTCGCTGTTTCTCCACGCCGATACGCTCGAACTGATTACCGTCGATTCGACATCCCGCTTCATGAGGGCATTCATGGGCGTGCGTTTTTACCGTACGGATATTCAAGGCGTTTGCGATTCGATGCGTTTCTCTACCAAGGATTCGGTGCTCTACATGTACGGCAACCCAGTCCTGTGGAACGAGGAACAGCAACTGTTCGGCGACACGATAATTATTTACATGTCCGACAGCGCCGTTGATTACGTCCATGTCCCCACCTCCGCTTTCATCGTCCAGATGATCGACACCGGATACTATAACCAGCTCGGAGGCAATGACTTGAAAGCATATTTCAACGGGAAGAAAATCGAGCGCATCGAAATCGACGGCAACGCCGAATCCATCTTCTATCCCTTGGAACAGGACAGCACGATGATAGGGCTTAATTACACCCAGAGTTCCTACATGTCTATACTGATGAAGGACAACAAGATAGAAAAGATGAAGATATGGCCTAACCCGACCGGTAAGATGATCCCGATCCCCGACCTCACCCCCGAAGTCAAGACGCTCAAAAAGTTCGCCTGGTACGAAGCCCTCCGTCCGACCGACCGCTACGACATCTTCCGCTCAACTAAAGAATCCCCTCCCGCATCGTCTGCTTCTCACAACCCCGAAGACCCTCTAAGCAACTAAATTTCGTATATGACGCGGAAAAATAAATATATTTTCGTATATTTGCGGCTGTAAACATAAAATTCTTATGGGAGTATTTAACTTTTATAATTTGCGCAAGCCCCGGCAGTACGAGCATAAGCCGATATATTTTGACCCTCGGAAAGAGGCTTTGGACAAGCGTATTCATAAGGTAAAGATGGAATTGGGCGTCGTGGAGACCGATTACGAGCAGTATAAGGAAGCTATCCGCGGCAGTTTCATCGAAGGAACTACGCACCTGAAGAAAAGTAAGGACAAAGGCGACGATATCCGTAACCGCGTTTATAAGAATATGCGCTTGATACTCATATTAGCGATTCTGGGCTTTGTGTTGTGGTATTTCTTCTATAAATAGCCGGATATGAGCGATATAATTCATTTACTGCCCGACCATATTGCCAATCAGATAGCCGCCGGCGAGGTGATTCAGAGGCCGGCGTCGGTTGTAAAGGAGTTGATGGAAAACTCCGTCGATGCCGGGGCGAAGAATATCTCCGTCAACATCAAAGACGCCGGGCGCACACTTATTCAAGTCATTGACGACGGCAAAGGTATGACCGAGACCGATGCGCGCATGGCTTTTGAACGACATGCGACGTCGAAAATCTCATCGGTTGACGACCTGTTTTCGCTCCGTACAATGGGTTTCCGTGGTGAAGCCTTAGCCTCGATTGCAGCCGTAGCCCAGGTTGAACTCCGTACTCGAGTAAACGGCAGCGACCTGGGTACCCGCTTAGCTATTTCCGGTTCCACACTCGACCTTGTCGAATCCGATGCCTGTCCCCAAGGTAGCGTTATGTCCGTCAAAAACCTCTTTTATAATGTCCCCGCACGTCGGAAATTCCTCAAATCCAACGAGACGGAGTTTCGGAACATACTGGCAGAATTTGAGCGCGTGGTGCTTGTCAATCCGGATATATCGTTTTCTTTGTATCATGACGATGCGCTCGTGTATGAACTCCCGTCAGGCCTGCTGCGGCAGCGCGTGTCCGACGTGTTCGGCAAAGGGATGAACCAGAAACTCCTGTCTTTGGAAGTCGAGACCTCGCTCGCGAAGATTCGCGGTTTCACGGGCAGCCTCGATTCGGTGAAAAAACGCGGCAACCTCCAGTTCTTTTTCGTCAACGGACGCTATATGCGCCATCCCTACTTCCACAAGGCGGTGATGCAGGCCTATGAGCAACTGATTCCGACCGGCGAATCGCCCGATTATTTCATCTATTTCACGCTCGACCCGTCGTCCATAGACGTGAATATCCACCCCACCAAGACCGAAATCAAGTTCGAGAACGAGCGCCCTTTGTGGCAAATCCTCTTCTCCGTCGTCCGCGAGGTCTTGGCTAAGTCGAACTCCGTTCCTACGATAGATTTTGACAGTTCGGGACTTATCGAAATGCCTGTTTACAACCCTTCCGGCAAGGATTTCTTGACGGCAGAGAAGCCGAAGCTGAGCAGGAATGAGGATTACAACCCCTTCCGTGACTTAACCGACAAGCGGCCGCAAGATGAATGGAAAGCGCTCTATGAGGGGTTTGAGAAAGATAAAACCACAACCGAAACTAAAATTTTCGCATCGAGCCTCTCGTCCGAAGATACGGCCGACACATCTTTTTTTAAAAATGATGTGTCGAATCAGTATTTCCAATACAAGAGCCGTTTTATTATCACCCCGTTGAAGTCGGGATTGGTTATCATCGACCAGCATCGCGCGCATGTACGTATATTATATGAGCGATTTATGGAGTATATCAACAGTCATGGCTCGATATCCCAAAAACTGCTGTTTCCCGAAATCGTCGAATTTACTGCCGGCGAATTGTCTTTACTTTCGTCTTTGGCCGATGATATCAAGTATTTAGGTTTCGATCTCGACTTTATGGGCGGCAACAGTTATGCCATAAACGCCGTTCCCTCCGATGTTTCGACCGGTAATCCCGCAGCTTTGGTCAAAGACATACTTGCCGCTGCCGCCGAGAATGGAGTTAGCGGCAAGGAAAAGAAGCACGAGAAGATGGCCATGTCGCTTGCGAAAACCACAGCCATAAAAGTCGGCAAACCACTGTCGCAAGAAGAGATGGGCACCCTTATCGCATCGCTTTTCGCCCTCGAAAACAATGGACTTACTCCCGACGGACAAATTATCCTTACGATTCTCTCCGACGACGAACTTTTAAAAAGGCTGTAAATCAGCATATTAGCACCATAATTTATCTTTTACGACGTCAATAATGAAATTTTTTTTGAAAAAAAAGTTGTAAAAACATTGCGGATTAAAAAAAAGTCCGTATCTTTGCACGCCCGAAAAAAGGGTAATTGAATTAAAATAGAGTATTAATATAGTAGAAAGATGCCTACAATTCAACAATTAGTAAGAAAAGGAAGAGAGAAATTAGTGGTCAAAGGAAAGTCGCCGGCATTGGATTCATGTCCTCAAAGGCGAGGAGTTTGCGTTCGCGTATATACGACGACGCCCAAGAAGCCGAACTCGGCTATGCGTAAAGTTGCTCGCGTGCGTTTGACGAATCACAAGGAGGTGAACTCGTACATACCCGGCGAGGGCCACAATTTGCAGGAACACTCAATTGTGATGGTGCGTGGCGGACGTGTCAAAGACCTTCCGGGAGTGCGCTACCATATAGTTCGCGGAACGTTGGATACGGCCGGTGTAGCAAGCCGGACACAGCGCCGCTCAAAGTACGGAGCTAAGCGTCCGAAACCGGGTGCAGCAGCTAAAGCGGCGAAGAAATAATTGATAGAGAGAGAATTAAATTAAGAAATATAATTAATAAAACTGTTTTTAGTTATTTGGATATTTGATTTAAAATAAGAAAAGGTTGAGTAAACTGTTCGACGGAATAGTTGAAGACAATGAATCAACAGCCAAAAAGCAAGAACAAAATTTGGAAACAAAATGAGAAAGGTTAAGCCGAAGAAACGCCAGATCCTGCCGGATCCGGTATATGGTGATACAAGGGTTACGAGGTTCGTCAACCACTTGATGTACGACGGTAAGAAGAATATCGCCTACGAGATATTCTATTCCGCCTTGAATACTGTAAAGGCGAAACTGCCTAATGAAGAGAAGTCGGCGCTTGAGATTTGGAAATCTGCGCTCGAGAATATTACCCCTCAGATAGAGGTCAAGTCACGTCGTATCGGCGGAGCTACATTTCAGGTTCCTACAGAGATCCGTCCGGATCGTAAGGAATCCATATCTATGAAGAATTTGATATCATTTGCCCGCAAACGAGGCGGCAAATCCATGTCGGACAAATTAAGCGCAGAGATACTCGATGCCTTCAATAATCAAGGAGGCGCGTTCAAACGCAAAGAGGACATGCATCGCATGGCAGAGGCTAACCGCGCTTTCGCATTTTTCCGTTTTTAATAACCTAACCAAGGAAAGATGAGCAAATCTGACGAAATATTAAAATATACACGTAACATCGGTATTATGGCACATATCGATGCAGGTAAAACGACTACCTCCGAACGTGTCTTATATTACACCGGTCTGACGCATAAGATCGGTGAAGTGCACGATGGAGCGGCCACAATGGACTGGATGGAGCAAGAACAGGAGAGAGGAATAACGATCACCTCGGCTGCTACAACCACATTCTGGAATTACAAAGACGAAAAATATAAAATAAATCTTATTGACACTCCGGGGCACGTCGATTTCACTGTCGAAGTCGAGCGTTCGCTTCGTGTTCTCGACGGCGCTGTTGCAACTTTTTGTGCGGTAGGCGGCGTCGAACCTCAATCGGAAACCGTATGGCGCCAAGCCGACAAATACAATGTTCCGCGTATTGGATATGTCAATAAGATGGACCGTTCGGGCGCCAACTTCTTTGAAGTAGTGCGTCAAGTGCATGATATGTTAGGCGCATCGCCCTGTCCTATTCAGATACCTATCGGAGCGGAGGAACATTTCAAGGGCGTCGTCGATCTTATAAATATGAAAGCTATTTATTGGCACGACGAGACAATGGGTGCCGAATACAGTATAGAAGAAGTTCCGGCCGAATTGCTTGCCGAAGCGCAGGAATGGCGCGACAAGATGCTTGAGACAATAGCGGAATTTGACGATTCGGTTATGGAAAAATATTTTGACGATCCGTCGTCGATAACCGCAGACGAAATCCACAGCGCTATCCGCAAGGGTACAATCGCAATGCAGATTAACCCTATGATTTGCGGTTCGTCGTTCAAGAACAAAGGCGTACAAACGCTTCTCGATGCGGTATGCGCATACCTGCCAAGCCCGTTGGACACTCCGGCTATCGAAGGTCATGACCTTAATGACCCGGATAAGATAATTATACGTAAGCCCGAATCGGACGAGCCGTTGACCGCTTTGGCGTTCAAGATAGCAACCGATCCCTATGTAGGCCGTTTGTGCTTTTTCCGCGTCTATTCGGGCGAGATGAGCGCCGGCTCGTATGTGCTCAATGCTCGTACAGGCAAGAAAGAACGCATCTCACGACTGTTCCAGATGCACTCGAACAAGCAAAACCCGATGGAAAAAATCGGTTGCGGCGACATCGGTGCAGGCGTAGGATTTAAAGATATCCGCACAGGTGATACCCTGTGTGAAGAAAACCATCCGGTAGTACTCGAATCTATGGAATTTCCGGATCCGGTTATCGGTATTGCTGTTGAGCCTAAGACGCAGAAGGACATGGATAAATTGTCCACCGGCTTGGCCAAACTTGCCGAAGAAGACCCGACTTTCCGTGTGGAATCGAATGAAGATACCGGACAGACAGTGATAAAAGGAATGGGCGAGTTGCACCTTGAAATCATCATCGACCGTTTGCGTCGCGAGTTCAAGGTTGAGTGCAACCAGGGACGTCCTTTAGTGTCTTATAAAGAGGCCATTACCCAGACTGTCGATCTTCGTGAGGTATATAAGAAGCAGACAGGCGGTCGAGGCAAGTTTGCCGATATCATCGTTAGCGTCGGCCCGGCCGATGCGGATTTCGACGGCCGTTTGCAGTTTGTTGACGAAGTGAAAGGCGGCAATGTCCCGAAGGAATATATCCCGTCGGTACAGGCCGGATTCCAGAAGGCGATGAACAACGGCGTACTCGCCGGTTATCAATTGGACAAACTGAAAGTTGTCCTGAAAGACGGGTCGTTCCATCCGGTCGATTCCGACCAGTTATCGTTCGAGATATGCGCTATTCAAGCTTTCAAGAACGCATGTGTAAAGGCCGGTCCTGTCCTTATGGAGCCGATAATGAAGATAGAAGTTGTGACGCCCGAAGAAAGCATGGGCGATGTGATCAGCGACTTGAACAAGCGCCGCGGACAGGTCGAAGGTATGGAATCGAGCCGTACCGGCGCCCGCATAGTAAAAGCGAAAGTCCCTCTTGCAGAGACATTCGGATATGTTACTGCATTACGTACAATCACGTCCGGACGCGCAACATCGTCGATGCAGTTCTCGCATTACGAACAGCTTTCACCGTCGATAGCCCGTCAGGTGCTTACCGAGGTGCAGGGACGAGTTGACTTGATAAAATAATTTAATTTAAAAAAGATATGAGCCAAAAAATCAGAATTAAGTTGAAATCTTACGATTATTCGTTGGTCGATCGTTCGTCCGAGAAAATCGTAAAAACTGTCAAGGCTACCGGGGCAGTGGTCAGCGGACCGATACCCCTTCCGACGCATAAGCGTATCTTCACTGTCAACCGCTCGACATTTGTCAATAAAAAGTCGCGTGAGCAGTTCGAGTTGTCCTCGTACAAAAGGTTGATAGATATCTACAGTTCGACCCCTAAGACGGTCGATGCGTTGATGAAGTTGGAACTTCCCAGCGGTGTTGAAGTAGAGATTAAAGTATAATAATTATAAATAAGTATTGAAATGCCAGGATTATTAGGAAAAAAAATCGGAATGACATCCGTTTTCAGCGCTGAGGGCAAGAATTTGCCATGCACTGTTATCGAAGTAGGTCCTTGTGTTGTCACGCAAATAAAAACAGAGGTGAATGACGGTTACTCTGCCGTGCAGTTAGGCTTCCAGGAAAAGAAAGAGAAGCACACTACGCAGCCTGAGGCCGGGCACTTCAAACGTGCAGGCGTGGCTCCGCAAAGATACTTGGCCGAGTTCAAGGGATTTAAGACCGAGTACAAGCTCGGCGACGTCATCACGGCAGCGTTTTTCGACGGCGCATCGTTCGTCGATGTTGTAGGGACGTCAAAAGGAAAAGGATTTCAAGGGGTTATGAAGCGTCACGGCTTTGGCGGTGTCGGCGAAATGACACACGGACAGAGCGACCGCCAGCGTAAGCCGGGTAGTATAGGCGCCTGCTCGTATCCCGCGAAAGTGTTCAAAGGCACACGTATGGCAGGTCAAATGGGCAATGTCCGCACGACAGTCCAAAACCTGCAAGTGATTAAGGTAATACCCGAACAAAACCTTTTGTTAGTCAAGGGTTCTGTTCCCGGAGCAAAAGGTTCAATTTTATTAGTCGAAGCATAAAGTTATGACACTCAACGTATTAAATAAGAAAGGAGAAGATACCGGCAGGACGGTAACTCTCAACGATGCGGTTTTTGGAATTGAACCGAATGACCACGCAATCTATCTCGACGTCAAGCAGCACCTTGCCAACAAGCGCCAAGGCACTCACAAGTCGAAAGAGAGAAGCGAGATAACAGGCAGCACGCGCAAGCTTATCCGTCAGAAAGGCGGCGGCGGCGCGCGGCGCGGCGATATCAAATCGCCGGTACTCGTAGGCGGAGGCCGAGTTTTCGGACCCAAGCCCCGCGACTACGGTTTCAAACTCAACAAGAAGGTCAAAGCCCTCGCCCGCAAGTCTGCGCTCACATATAAGGCGCAAGACAATGCTATAACAGTGGTTGAAGACTTCACGTTCGAAGCCCCTAAGACAAAGGAATTTATCACATTAGTGAAAGACCTCAAGCTCGACGGCAAAAAACTGCTCCTCGTACTTCCAGAGAACAACAACGTTATCCTGCTTTCGGCACGCAATTTGCAGCGCACGAAAGTGACTACGGTCTCGGAACTCAACACCTACAAAGTGCTCGATGCAGCAAGTTTGCTTCTTACCGAAAGTTCGATAGCCAAGATAGAGGAGAATTTAAAAGCATAAGGAGAAACAGATATGGGAATCATCATCAAACCAATAGTAACAGAGAAGTTGACGGCGATAACCGAGAAGTTTCCGAACCGTTTCGGATTCCGTGTTCAGCCTGATGCCAACAAACTGCAGATCAAGAAAGCAGTAGAAGATATGTACCAAGTGACCGTCGAAGACGTCAATACGATCAACTATTCCGGCAAGAATAAGAGCCGTTATACCAAATCGGGTGTAGTCAGCGGTCGCCAGGATGCGTTCAAGAAAGCAATAGTAACATTGAAAACAGGCGATACAATCGACTTTTTCAGCAATATATGATTAAAAAGAGATGGCAATACGTAAATTAAAGCCTACGACACCCGGTCAAAGGCACAAGATTATCGGCGCGTTTGACAACATCACTGCATGCGCACCGGAGAAGTCTCTTGTAGTCGGAAAGAAATCGACGGGCGGTCGCGATAACACCGGAAAGATGACGATGCGTTATCTTGGTGGCGGCCACAAACAAAAGTACCGTATCATCGACTTCAAGAGAGACAAAGATGGCGTCCCTGCAACAGTGAAAACCATAGAGTACGATCCGAATCGTACCTCTCGCATAGCATTGTTGTATTATGTTGACGGCGAAAAGAGGTATATCATCGCCCCCAACGGTTTGGAAGTCGGTCAGACAGTGATGTCGGGCAGCAAAGCAGCGCCCGAAATAGGCAACGCCTTGCCGATACAGGACATACCTGTCGGCACGATAATTCACAATATCGAGCTTCGTCCCGGCCAGGGCGCGAAGTTAGTGCGTTCGGCAGGTAATTTTGCACAGTTGACTTCAAAGGAAGGCAGTTATGCAATCATCAAGATGCCTTCGGGCGAAACGCGCAAGATATTATCTGCTTGTAAAGCGACTATAGGCAGCGTCGGAAATTCCGACCATGGTCTTGAAAAATCAGGAAAAGCCGGTCGTTCGAGGTGGCTCGGACGTCGTCCGCACAACCGCGGCGTCGTCATGAATCCGGTTGACCATCCTATGGGAGGCGGCGAAGGCCGTGCCTCAGGAGGTCACCCCCGTTCGCGCAAAGGCTTGTATGCTAAGGGCTTAAAGACAAGAGCGCCTAAGAAAGCCTCAAACCGCTACATCATCGAGAGAAGGAAAAAGTAAACTGATTAATTGAAAGAAAACTATATGAGTCGTTCATTAAAAAAAGGTCCGTACATCAATGTCAAACTTGAGAAGCGAGTGTTGGCAATGAACGAATCGGGCAAGAAAACAGTAATAAAGACTTGGGCGCGGGCGTCGATGATATCGCCCGACTTTGTAGGTCATACTATCGCCGTGCACAATGGGAACAAGTTCATTCCCGTGTTCGTTACAGAGAATATGGTAGGTCATAAGTTAGGGGAATTTTCGCCAACGCGCATATTCCGCGGTCATGCAGGTAATAAAAAATAATTAGACTATGGGTGCAAGAAAAAGAATATCAGCAGAAGCAAGGAAAGAAGCGCTCAAGAGCGTGTCATTTGCAAAATTGAATAATGTGCCGAGTTCGCCTCGTAAGATGCGCCTCGTCGTGGACCTGATCCGCGGCATGGATGTATTCCGCGCACTTGGCGTATTGAAGTATTCGAATAAGGAGGCTGCCTCTAAAGTGGAAAAGCTGCTTCGTTCGGCCATAGCAAATTGGGAACAGAAGAACGAACGTAAGGCCGACAGCGGAGAGTTGTTTGTTACCGGCATCAATGTTGACGTTTCGACAACGCTCAAACGTATGCGTCCCGCACCGCAAGGTCGCGGCTATAGAATCCGCAAGCGCTCGAACCATGTGACGATCTTCGTCGATACTAAAAAAGTTGTGAAAGATGAAACCGAAAGTAATATTGAAAGTCAAAAATAATTGCAGATGGGACAAAAAGTAAATCCGATAAGTAATCGTTTAGGAATCATTCGTGGTTGGGATTCCAATTGGTATGGCGGTAATAAATACGGCGATACGCTACTCGAAGACAGTAAGATACGCCGATACCTAAATGCCCGTCTTGCAAAAGCAGGCGTCTCACGCATCGTCATTGAGCGTACATTGAAGTTGATTACCATTACGGTCTGCACTCAGCGGCCGGGTATAATCATCGGCAAGTCAGGCCAGGACGTGGATAAGTTGAAAGAAGAATTGAAGAAGATAACCGATAAGGAAGTCCAAATCAACGTTTATGAGGTTAAAAGGCCTGAAATGGACGCGGTGCTTGTAGCAAACAACATCGCACGTCAGTTGGAAGGCAAGATAGCCTACCGACGTGCAATAAAGACCGCCATCGCATCTACGATGCGTCTGGGCGCCGAGGGCATTAAAGTGTTGGTTTCGGGACGTCTGAACGGAGCTGAAATGGCACGCTCGGAGATGTATAAGGAAGGCCGTACGCCTCTGCATACTTTCCGCGCCGACATTGACTACGCATTGGCCGAAGCGCTGACGAAAGTCGGCCTGCTCGGAATAAAAGTATGGATTTGCCGCGGCGAAGTTTACGGCAAGCGCGACCTCGCGCCTTCGTTCCAGAAAGAATTTACGCGCAAAGGCGGCGACGGCTCGCAAAATGACCGTAGCGACAAGCCGTTCAAGAAGCGCAGGGGAGACCGCGATTTTCGCGACCGTGACCGCGGTGACCGTGGTGACCGCCGTGACCGTCGCGACAGAGATAGAAATAAGACGAATCGTTAATAAATAAAGTACAGGAATTATGTTACAACCGAAAAAAGTTAAGTACAGAAGACCGATGAAAGGCCGCGCAAAAGGCCTTGCCCAAAGGGGAAACCAGTTGGCTTTCGGTTCGTTCGGAATAAAATCTTTAGGAACGATATGGCTCACGGGACGACAGTTAGAGGCCGCCCGTGTGGCAGTAACCAGATACATGCAACGTCAAGGACAGGTATGGCTGCGGGTTTTCCCCGATAAGCCGATTACCAAAAAACCCGCCGACGTGCGTATGGGTAAAGGAAAAGGAGACCCCGAAGGCTTCGTCGCTCCCGTGACCCCGGGACGCATTATCTTCGAAATCGAAGGGGTTAATTATGAAATTGCGAAGGAAGCATTGCGCCTTGCCGCACAAAAACTTCCGGTAGTAACGAAGTTCGTCGTACGCCGCGATTATGATATTAAAAATGAAAATGCGTAGGAGTTATGAAGAATTCGGAAGTTAAAGGTTTAAGTACCAAAGAGTTGAGAGAGAGAGTAGATGCAGAAGCTGTAAGCCTTAATCAGTTGAAGATTAACCACAGCATTTCGCCATTGGACAATCCCGCGAAAATCAAACAAATGCGCAGGACAATAGCCCGTTTGAAAACGGAATTGCATCAAAGAGAACATCAAACTATTAATTAATGAGCCTGATGGAAACAAGAAATTTAAGAAAAGAAAGGACGGGCGTGGTATTAAGCAACAAGATGCAGAAAAGCATCACCGTTGCCGTCAAGTGGAAAGAGAAGCATCCTATTTACGGCAAGTTCGTGAATAAGACGAAGAAATATCACGTTCACGATGAGAATAACGATTGTAACGTCGGTGATACGGTGCGGATTATGGAAACCCGTCCGTTGAGTAAGACGAAGAGGTGGAGATTGGTTCAAATAATGGAAAGGGCGAAATAAATGATACAGCAAGAGACAAGACTAACGGTAGCGGACAATAGCGGCGCTAAAGAGGCGCTTTGTATCCGCGTTTTGGGAGGCACACGCCGGCGCTACGCATCGGTAGGCGACATAATCGTCGTGACAGTCAAGAACGTGCTCCCGTCGAGTGAAATGAAAAAAGGTGCGGTATCTAAAGCAATAGTAGTCCGGACAAAGAAAGAAATCCATCGTCAGGATGGCTCTTATATCCGCTTCGACGATAACGCTTGCGTATTGCTGAACCAGGCCGGTGAAATCCGCGGAACACGTATCTTTGGGCCTGTTGCACGCGAGCTTCGCGCTACGAATATGAAAATAGTATCATTAGCACCCGAAGTGCTTTAACAATAAAATGTTTTTGTGATGAGTAAATTACATATAAAGAAAGGCGATATCGTCTATGTGAACAGCGGCGAGGACAAGGGTAAGACCGGACGGGTGCTCAAAATGCTCGTTGAAGAGCAGCGCGCCATCGTCGAAGGTATCAATATGGTTACCAAACATGCCAAACCGAGCGCGAAGAATACGCAGGGCGGACGCGAGACGAAAGAAGCTTCCGTACATATCTCGAACCTGAACCCGGTTGACCCGAAGTCGGGCAAGCCTACTCGTGTCGGCCATCGTAAGGTATCGGGCGGAAGCAAGAAAAAAGATAAAATAGTACGTTATGCTAAAAGATCAGGGGAGGAATTGAAGTAATGAGTACAATCGCTACATTGAAAAAAGATTATAGGGAACGTATCGTTCCCATCTTGAAAAAAGAATTTGGTTATACCTCGGTCATGCAGGTTCCGGTTTTGCAGAAAATCGTTATCAATCAAGGCCTTGGAATAGCTATCGCAGACAAGAAGATAATCGACGTCGCTATTGACGAGATTACGACAATAACCGGCCAGAAAGCCGTCGCAACATACTCGAAGAAAGACATCTCTAACTTCAAGTTGCGTCGCAAAATGCCTATCGGCGTGATGGTCACTCTGCGCCACGAGAAGATGTACGAGTTTCTCGAACGCCTCGTGCGCGTCGCTCTGCCCCGTATCCGCGACTTCAAAGGTATCGAAAGCAAGCTCGACGGACGCGGTAACTATTCGCTCGGTATTCAGGAACAAATCATTTTCCCTGAAATAAATATCGACAATATTGTCAAAATGTTGGGAATGAATATTACCTTTGTGACCTCGGCCAAGACCGACGAAGAAGGTTACGCTCTGTTGAAAGAGTTTGGATTGCCGTTTAAGAATATAAAAAGGAATTAAGATATGGCAAAAGAATCAATGAAGGCTCGCGAAGTAAAGAGAGCCAAGTTAATAGCAAAGTACGCCGCCAAAAGGGCGCAATTGAAAAAAGACGGCAACTATGAAGCGTTGCAGTCGTTGCCTAAGAACTCTTGCCCGATACGCTTGCACAATCGTTGCAAGATAACCGGACGTCCCAAGGGTTACATGCGTCAGTTCGGCATTTCACGCATTCAATTCCGTGAGATGGCCTCACAAGGGTTAATACCGGGAGTTAAGAAAGCGAGTTGGTAGAATAATTAAACATTGTCCCGGCAGTCGGGATCAATTTAATAAAATAAAGATATGACAGATCCAATTGCAGATTATTTAACGAGATTGCGCAACGCAATCAAGGCGCAGCATCGAGTTGTCGATGTGCCTGCGTCGAACTTAAAGAAAGAGATCACGAAGATTCTCTATGACAAAGGCTACATTCTTAACTTTAAGTTTGTAGATGACGGTCCGCAGGGCACTATCAAAGTAGCTTTGAAGTATGACCCTGTTAACAAAGTGAACGCGATTAAGAAACTCGAAAGGATTTCTTCGCCGGGTTTGCGCCGTTATACCGGATACAAGAATTTACCCCGCGTGTTGAACGGCTTGGGTATTGCTATTCTATCGACCTCACAGGGCGTTATGACCGATAAGGAAGCGCGTGACCTGAAAATAGGCGGCGAAGTTTTATGTTATGTCTATTAAAAAGAGGAGGAATAAATTATGTCAAGAATAGGAAAATTACCGATTAAACTACCCACCGGGGTGTCAATCGCACAAAAAGACAATATCGTGACCGTTAAAGGCCCGAAAGGCGAACTCTCGCAGTATGTCAATCCTGCAATAAAGGTTGGCGTTGACGAAGGAGTCCTCACGGTCGAACGTTCGACCGACAGTATAGAACACCGTTCGCAGCACGGACTTTATCGCGCTTTGCTGAACAATATGGTGACCGGAGTGTCCGACGGTTATAAGAAACAACTCGAATTGGTCGGCGTCGGCTACCGCGCGTCGAATACGGGTCAGGTACTCGAATTGTCGCTCGGATACACGCATAACATCTATCTCGAACTGCCTGCCGAAGTCAAGGTCGAGACAAAGACGGAGCGTAACAAGAACCCGTTGATAATGCTCGAATCTGCCGATAAGCAATTGCTTGGCCAGGTATGTGCAAAGATTCGCTCGTTCCGTATGCCCGAACCATACAAAGGCAAGGGTATCAAGTTCACGGGCGAAGTGATAAGGAGGAAATCCGGTAAATCTGCATCAAAATAACCTCTAAAAAGATTTTATTATGGTAACGAAAGAATCAAGAAGATTAAAGATAAAGAAAAGTATAAGAGGAAAGGTGTCCGGCACATCCGAACGCCCGCGCCTGACGGTTTTCAGGAGCAATAAGCAGATATACGCGCAGGTAATAGACGATAACGAAGGCAAGACAATTGCCGATGCTTCGTCACTGAAGATGACCGAAAAAGCTACGAAGAAAGAGATCGCAGCCAAAGTAGGCGAACTGATAGCAAAGAACGCTCAAGCCGCAGGCATTCAGTCGGTGGTTTTCGACCGCAACGGCTATCTGTATCACGGGAGAATTAAGGAATTGGCTGATGCAGCACGCAAAGGTGGACTTAAATTTTAAACGCAATGGCAATAAATAACAGAGTTAAAACTACAAACGATTTAGAGTTAAAGGACAGATTGGTAGCAATCAATCGCGTAACCAAGGTCACAAAGGGCGGTCGTACGTTCACGTTTGCGGCTATTGTGGTGGTCGGCAACGAAGACGGCATCATCGGATGGGGTCTCGGCAAGGCGGGCGAAGTCACTACTGCCATTGAAAAAGGCGTAGAGTCAGCCAAAAAGAACTTGTTCAGGATACCTGTATATAAAGGAACTATTCCTCACGAGCAGTCGGCGAAGTTCGGCGGCGCGGAAGTATTGCTGCGGCCGGCGTCTCCCGGTACCGGCGTAAAGGCCGGAGGTGCTATGCGCGCCGTGTTGGAAAGCGTAGGCGTAAAGGATGTCCTTGCCAAGTCAAAAGGTTCTTCCAATCCACACAATCTCGTAAAGGCGACCCTGGCCGCACTCAACGAGATGCGTAGCCCCTACATGGTGGCGCAGAACCGCGGCGTGTCATTGGAAAAAGTGTTCAAAGGTTAATTAATAAAGGAAATTATGGCAACAATAAAGATAACCCAGATAAAAAGCCGTATCGGCAGTCCGAAAGACCAAAAGCGCACTTTAGACGCTCTTGGATTGACAAAAATGCACAAGACCGTGGAGTATGAAGATACACCCTCGATTCAAGGCATGGTAAGGAAAGTGAAGCATTTAGTTTCCATTGAACAACAATAACTGTAAAAAAATAAAGATATGAATTTATCAAATTTAAAACCAGCGGCAGGTTCAACCAAAACGCGAAAGAGAATAGGACGCGGTCCGGGATCCGGACTTGGCGGCACCTCTACGCGCGGCCATAAAGGCGCAAAGGCTCGTTCCGGCTACAAAAACAAAATAGGATTCGAAGGCGGTCAGATGCCTATGCAACGTCGTTTGCCGAAGTTTGGATTTAAGAATATTAATCGCGTTGAATATAAGGCGATTAACCTTTCAACTTTGCAAAAATTGACGGAGGATAAGAATCTTTCGAAAATCGGTATTGAGGAACTGAAGGCAGCAGGCTTCATCTCGAAATCGCAGTTAGTGAAGATCCTTGCAAAAGGCGAACTGACGGCTAAAGTCGATGTCGAGGCTCATGCTTTCTCAAAATCGGCAGAAACGGCGATTACAGCAGCAGGTGGAACAGCAACTAAACTATAAGCCGTTATGAGAATAGTCGATACAATACAAAATATTTGGAAGATAGAAGACCTTCGGAAACGCATCATGATAACGATGCTCTTCGTTTCCGTGTATCTTTTCGGAACGTATATAGTCCTTCCCGGTATCGATCCGAAGGACTTGACGGCCTTGACTAACCAGACACGCGGCGGTTTGATGGCTCTGCTTGACATGTTTTCGGGTGGAGCGTTCTCACATGCTTCGATTTTCGCATTGGGTATCATGCCTTATATCTCCGCGTCGATTGTGATGCAGTTGATGGCAATCGTTATCCCCTCGTTCCAGAAGATGCAACGCGAAGGCGAAAGCGGACGCCGGAAGATCAACCAGTACACCCGCTATTTGACGGTCGCTATCCTTGTTGTGCAAGGCTTCGCTTACCTGACGAACCTCGAGATGCAGTTGGCGCAAGTAGGCGCTTCGCTGCCGGGAGGAATATGGTTCAGGATAGAGTCGATAATCATCATGGCGGCAGGCAGCATGTTCGTGCTGTGGCTCGGCGAGCGCATAACCGATAAAGGCATCGGCAACGGTATATCGTTCATAATCATGATCGGTATCATCAACCGCCTGCCCCGCTCGCTGGTTGAAGAATTTACTTCGCGAATGAACGAACAGGCCGGCGGCCTTGTGATGTTCCTCGTCGAGATGTTGTTCCTTTTGGCCGTTATCGCCGGTGCAATCCTGCTCGTCCAGGGTACCCGCAAAGTCCCCGTTCAGTACGCCAAGCGTATTGTCGGCAACAAGCAGTACGGCGGCGCACGCCAATACATCCCTCTGAAAGTCAACGCGGCCAACGTGATGCCGATTATCTTTGCCCAAGCTATCATGTTCATCCCTATAACCCTTATCGGAATGTTCAAGGGCGGCAATGTCGGTTCGTTTTGGCAAGCATTCATGAGCCACACAAGTTTCTGGTATAACTTCGTGTTTGCAGTGATGATTATTGCGTTCACTTATTTTTATACAGCTATCACTATCAACCCCACGCAGATGGCCGATGACCTGAAGCGTAATAACGGTTTCATTCCGGGCGTCAAGCCGGGAAAAGCCACAAAAGACTATCTCGACGGCATCATGGACAGGATAACCCTGCCCGGCGCTTTCTTTCTTGCGATAGTCGCTATTCTGCCCGCTTTTGCACAAATAGCAGGCGTGAGTCAGGGCTTCTCCTCTTTCTTCGGAGGGACGTCGCTGCTCATCCTCGTGGGAGTTATACTTGATACACTGCAACAAGTGGAGAGCCATTTGTTGATGCGTCATTACGACGGACTGATGAAGTCCGGCAGAATTAAAGGCCGTACAGGCTCAATTGCCGCATATTAAGACATTATGATATTTTTGAAGACGGACGAAGAAATCGAATTAATGTATGAAGCGAATCATCTTGTGGGCAAAACGCTCGGAGAACTCGCCAAACACATTAAACCGGGAATATCGACCCTTCAACTGAACAATATTGCCGACGAATTTATTCGCGACCACGGGGCTTATCCGGCATTTCTCGGATACAATGACTTCCCGAAGTCGATATGTACGTCGATAAATGAAAACGTCGTTCACGGTATCCCGTCGGATAAAGTTGTTCTAAAGGAAGGCGACATTATTTCGGTCGATTGCGGAACCGTTCTGAATGGTTTTGTCGGTGATTCGGCCTATACTTTTTGCGTAGGCGAAGTCGCGGAAGAAACGAAACGCTTGCTGCGTACGACTAAGGAATCGCTCTACAAAGGCATCGCCAAAGCATTGCCCGGGAATAGGGTTGGCGACATAAGCCATGCCGTTCAGTCCTACTGCGAAGCGAAAGGCTATTCGGTAGTGCGCGACCTCGTCGGACATGGCTGTGGCCGCAAGATGCACGAAGACCCGGAAGTGCCCAACTTCGGTAAGTGCGGTTCGGGACCCATGTTGAAAAGCGGGATGTGCATCTGCATAGAGCCGATGATCAACCAGGGAGCCAAAAATGTGGTTATCGAGAATGACCGGTGGACTGTTCGCACACGCGACCGCAAGATGTCCGCGCATTTTGAACATTGCATAGCAATACGTTACGGCGGAGCAAAAATATTGTCAACATTTGAATATGTGGAAGAAATAGTAGGTAAGGAAATATAATTATATGGCAAAACAGGCTGCAATAGAACAGGACGGTTTAATCGTCGAGGCGTTATCGAACGCCATGTTTCGTGTCGAGTTGGAAAACGGGCACGAAATAACCGCACACATTTCCGGAAAGATGCGTATGCACTACATCAAGATACTTCCCGGAGATAAGGTGCGCGTCGAGATGTCGCCCTACGATTTGAGTAAAGGCCGTATAGCGTTCAGGTACAAATAAATATAAAATTGTAAAGATATGAAAGTAAGAGCATCATTGAAGAAACGTACGGCCGACTGTAAGATAGTCAGGCGCAAAGGACGTTTGTACGTTATTAACAAGAAGAACCCGAAGTTCAAAACACGTCAGGGTTAAGAGTTGTAAATTATTAAATATCAAATAAATAACTATGGCGATAAGAATAGTCGGAGTAGATTTGCCGCAAGAGAAGAGAGGCGAGATAGCCTTAACCTATATCTACGGAATAGGTCGCAGTGCGTCAAATACGATTTTAAAGAAAGCAGGTATCGACAAGGATATCAAGGTGAAGGACTGGACAGACGAGCAGGCCGCGAAGATTCGCGAGGTCATAGGCTCGGAGTACAAAGTCGAAGGAGACCTTCGTTCCGAGACACAGCTGAACATCAAGCGATTGATGGATATCGGCTGCTATCGGGGCATACGTCATCGCATCGGCTTGCCGGTTCGCGGGCAGAGTACGAAAAACAACGCGCGTACCCGTCGCGGCAAGAAGAAAACCGTTGCAAATAAGAAAAAGGCTACTAAATAACAATTGATTATGGCAAAGAAAACAGTCGCAGCAAAGAAAAGAAAAGTAAAGGTAGAAGCCTACGGCGAAGCGCATGTTCATTCGTCGTTCAACAATATCATCATCTCGCTCTGCAATAGCGACGGGCAGGTGATAAGTTGGTCGTCGGCAGGCAAGATGGGTTTCCGCAGTTCTAAGAAAAATACCCCGTATGCGGCGCAAATGGCCGCCCAGGATTGCTCAAAAGTCGCTTTTGACTTAGGGCTTCGTAAGGTCAGGGTATATATCAAAGGCCCCGGTAACGGACGCGAATCGGCTATCCGTACCATCAACAGCGCAGGCATCGAAGTAACGGAGATAATAGACGTGACGCCGCTTCCGCACAACGGTTGCCGTCCGCCTAAAAGAAGAAGAGTATAAATTATAATACAAGCAAAATGGCAAGATATACAGGAGCAAAAACAAAAATCGCCCGTAAGTTCGGCGAGGCCATATACGGACCGGACAAGGTTCTGTCGAAGAAGAACTATCCGCCGGGACAACACGGCATCAACCGCCGCAAGAAAACGTCCGAATATGGCATACAGTTGAAGGAAAAACAAAAGGCTAAATACACTTATGGCGTATTAGAGAAACAATTCCGTAATATGTTCGAGAAGGCTTCACGCTCGAAAGGCATCACCGGCGAAGTGTTGCTCCAACTGCTCGAAAGCCGCCTCGATAACGTGGTTTATCGCCTCGGTCTTGCACCGACCCGCGATGCCGCACGTCAACTCGTGTCACATCGTCACATTACCGTCGATGGCGACGTTGTCAATATTCCTTCATATACAATCAAACCCGGTCAGATTGTGGGTGTGCGCGAACGCTCTAAGTCGCTTGAGGTGATATTGAACGCACTATCAGGCTTCAACCACAGCAAATATCCGTGGATAGAGTGGGAACAGTCGTCTATGAACGGCAAATTTATGCATCTTCCGGAACGTGTGGATATTCCGGAAAATATTAAAGAACAATTAATAGTAGAATTGTATTCTAAATAACTGATTATGGCAATATTAACATTCCAGAAACCCGATAAGGTATTGATGTTGGAAGCGGACCCATCTTTCGGGAAATTTGAGTTTCGTCCGTTGGAACCCGGTTATGGCATTACCATAGGCAATGCCTTGCGCCGCATTCTCTTGTCTTCTTTGGAAGGATATGCCATTTCATCAGTGAAAATCGAAGGGGTAGAACACGAATTTGCAACCATACCCGGCGTGCTCGAAGATGTGACTAACATTATCCTCAACCTCAAACAGGTGCGCTTTAAGCATGAAGGCGAGGATGTCGAATCGACAAGCGTTACCGTCGCAGTCTCAAAGAAAGATGTTCTGAAAGCCGGCGACATAGGCAAAACTCTTGGAGATAATTTCGAGATTCTTAATCCCGAACTCGAAATATGCCATCTCGACCCGGGCGCATCATTCCAAATGGTACTTACTATCAACAAAGGCCGTGGATATGTACCCGCAGATGAGCAACCCGAATCACCTGATAAATTGGTTATACCCATCGATTCCATTTACACGCCTATCCGCAATGTGAAATATATGGTTGATAATTGGCGCGTCGAACAAAAGACCGATTACGAAAAACTCGTGATCGAGATTGCGACAGACGGCTCTATCCACCCTAAAGACGCATTGAAAGAGGCTGCTAAGATACTGATACATCATTTTATGTTGTTCTCCGACGAGAAGATCGCAGTCGAAATTATTGATAATGACACCGACGAAGAATTTGACGAGGAAATCCTGCACATGCGTCAGCTGCTCAAGACCAAACTCTCGGATATGGACCTTTCGGTACGTGCATTGAACTGCCTGAAAGCCGCCGACGTCGAGACCTTAGGCGAACTCGTTCACTATAACAAGAACGACTTGTTGAAATTCAGGAATTTCGGAAAGAAATCACTTACCGAATTGGATGAACTGTTAGATAACCTGCACCTTTCCTTCGGAATGGATATAGCAAAATATAAATTAGATAGAGATTAAGCAATGAGACATAACAAGAAAATCAATCATTTGGGACGCACGCACTCGCACCGCGAGGCGATGCTGTCGAACATGGCATCGTCATTAATCAAGCATAAACGTATTTTTACGACTACAGCCAAAGCAAAGTCGCTTCGCAAGTATGTTGAACCGTTGATAACAAAGTCGAAAGACGCAATAGAGCAGCCGGATAGCAAAACGCATTTGATGCGTACGGTATTCTCCTATTTGCAAGATAAAGCGGCTGTTAATGAGTTGTTTACGGTGATTTCATCCAAAATTGCAGACCGTCCGGGAGGTTATACCCGTATTATCAAGGTCGGCAATCGGCTTGGCGACAACGCTGCGATGTGCTTTATTGAGTTAGTTGACTTTAATGAGAATATGCTTAAAGTCAAGAAGACAGCGGCAAAGACCCGTCGTTCGCGCAAGAAAGCTACCGGCACGGAATCGTCGCCCGCCGCTACTGCTACTGCTACTGCTACTGCCGCTGAAGTTGAACAGGCGGTTGAAGAACCGGTTGTTGAAGCGGTGACGGAAACCCCTGCTCCCGAAGAGCAAAAAGCCGAATAAGAAATCTTTTCTATTTCATTTTGATATTATGGCGGCCGGAAATAAAATTTCCGACCGCTTTTTTCGTACTGCGATTGAAGAGAGGCTATCTATTGAGCAAATTGCACGCAAAAAATGCACTTTTTTGAAAAATCGCACTGAAATTATGCAAAAAAGACGTCAGCAACAGTTTTGTTGTCAAAGACGACATCGAGTTCGGCTTCGACAATATCATCCCTCTCTGGCAGTTCGGGTTCCTGTATTAGAGAACCGCCACACTATATACAATAATCGCCCCCTCGCTTAAGGAACTCTTCGGCGCGGACGAGGTCTTCGGGCGTATCTACTCCTATTGTTTCGCGGGTGGTGATGGCCACTTTTATTTCGTAGCCGTTTTCGAGCCAGCGCAGCTGTTCGAGTTTCTCGGCTATTTCCGCCGACGACTGCGATAGCGCGCTTATCTCTTTCAGCACATCGTTACGATAGGCATACAATCCGATATGTTTGTAATAAGGGTGTAATTGCAGCCATTCGGTCTTCTCTTTCCCGCGGTAATACGGTATGGCCTTACGGCTGAAGTACATCGCTCTACCGCAGGTTGTGATCACTACTTTAGGAATGTTATGATTAAACATATCTTCCTCTTTATCAATGAGTTTGGCCAACGTAGCAATTTTGGTCGCAGGGTCGTTGAAACAGTCCTTCAGCAAGGTGATTTGCGAGGGACAGACAAACGGCTCATCGCCCTGGATATTTATTATCACGTTGAAGTGGTCATCATGGCCGCCTTCTTTGAGGCGGGTGATGATTTCCAATGCCTGGCGACATCGGCCTGTGCCGCTCGTATGTTCTTTCGACGTCATCACGGCTTTCCCGCCGAAATCCTTTACGACGTCATAAATACGTGTATCATCCGTTGCGACGTACAACTCATCTACTGTACCGATGACACGTTCATATACCCGTTGTATCATCGGTTTGCCGCATAAATCGGCCAATGGTTTGCCGGGAAAACGTGTTGAAGCGTACCTGGCAGGTATTATTCCCAAAAATTTCATATACAAATCATTTTGTTTAGCGCGTAAAGATAATAATATTTTAGAAATATATAGAAAGAACTCCCAAAGTTTTTTACGACTTTGGGAGTCCTTAGTTATCATTTTTTAGAATGAAAGTTTATTTAATAACAATTTTATGTATTGTTCCATCCTTAAGTGTGACAACATAAACACCGCGTTCGAGTGTCATCTTATTAATACCCGGTTTGATGTCCAACTTCTTATTCAGCATACCTGCGACATTATAGACGCTTACGACATCTTCCGCCGGAACGTTGATATACAGCGTATTGCGGTATGCCCATACGCGGCTGCCGTTGAGCGACTCATTGGCTGTCGTTGACAGTTCGGGGCCGATAAATACCGTCCAAGGTTCGATAATCTGGAAGATAGTGTATTGGTACGTTGAGGGCGCCAGTTCTACGCGGCTTTCGGGGCCGTCGAGGCTGATGACGTTCTCGGTATAGTAACCTTTGGCCTTAACCTGGAACGGCACGCCGCTGGTATAATATGCCTTGAACGAGAAGTCTTGGTGACCGCCGGCGAAGTAACGTCCTGCATTAGGCTCGGTGAATACCGTTTCTACTTCGGGGATATCTATCCAGCGCTGGATCGTGGGTACGGGATATTCGGTTACGCAGAGGTAAACCTTGCCTACTTCCGAGAAATCGAGTGCGAAGAACTTATCGCCATACTGTATAGTATTGAGTTTCAAGTTCTTGACATAATCCTTACTTACTCCGAGCGTATCGAGGTATTCAAAGAACAGGTAGCATCCCTTAGGAAGGCTTGCAACTTCGGGAAGCACATCGAGGCCGATTTCGCCGAAGAAGAATACCGAATCCTTAACCTTGATAGTATCCGTCTGAACCGGGTTCGGGTAGTCGTTACGCGAGCTGATAGAGATACGCAGCTGTGCGCCTTCTTCCATTATGAGGTTGTGCACCGTCAGTTTGCCCTGGTTGTACCATGTCTGGCAGTCGCCTTCCATCAGTGAGGCGAAGCCGGGAGCGACGATACCGTCGGCTTTGACGCGGATATTTTCGTGGATCTCGCCGTAACCGCCGACAACCGTTGTCGGGATAACCAGTATCGAATCTTCGCCCGGAACGCTCAGTTCGCTACCCGGTTCCATGTGCAGGTGACGCATATAGATACCCGGATCGTTCATCTGGTCGTCCATCTGCTGTACCGTAGCGAGTACGAACTTGCCTGAGCGGTTCTGCGGCTGCGTCGGGTCGGTATAGAACTCAACGTAGTTGCGGATCCTGAGCAGGTCGGTGCGGATGAAGGTGTTGATATATTCGCCGCCCGTGATTCCGTCGAGGGAGTCGGTGATGAACGATATGCGGGCGTGGTTAGCTACGACGGTATTGAACATCGGCAACTTATAGCCGTATTTGAAGGTCACGATGATGTCGCCGCCTACCCATGGGTCGTCATAAGCGTTCGGTGATTCGTTGGCCAAGTTCAGAGGCTCGAAGCAACGTTGGTAGCCGAGTTCGAGTACCGGAGTGCCGCGGTCAACCATCTCGATGGCGGGGCCGTATTTCGCGTAGTATGCGCGGGAGGCGCCGCGGTCGTTGATGACGCCGAAACGCATGTCGTTATTACGTTCCGTAGCGCTGCTTGTATAAGGAGCGAGGACGATCTTGTTGCCGGCGAAGATAGCGCTGTCGTGGAAGATAAGGCTGTCGGCCTTAAGTTTGATCTCTGTCCTTGAACCCTTATCCGTTTCGGTATCTATCTCGGCGTGGCCGAAGAACTCGATTACCGGGGCTTCGAGCAGCGATTTCTGGTTCTGAGTGTGGATGCGTGCATCGTCGTGGAAGCCGATATACGTCATTTCCGGCAGCGGGGTGCTGGGCGACTGCGCTGCTACTCCACCGATAGGATATACGTCTTTCTCACCACATTCTACGCAGGTTGCGCGGCGTTCTTCGGGAAGGTTGTAGCCTACGCCGTTGAACTGCGACTTAACATAGAGGCCGTAACCGCTGACCGATTCGCCGTGAAGCGTACCCGTACCCGGCACTGCGCCCAATCCTGTGTTCAGCGTACCGCCGAAGAAGGTGAACTTCGTGAAGAAGTCGATATAGTTGCTGGCTACGATACCTACGCCGCCCGACAGTATGTCTGTCGTTGTGCCGCCGACCTTGTTGAAGTCGAAATAGAGGTCACGTGCGCCGTTGGGCGAGGTCTTGCATACGCCTGCGAGCGGCGAGCAGTCCGAAGGAACATAGCATCCGCGATACAGACGGTGCAGATTGCGCCAACGACGTGAAGCCGGATTTTTGTACCACAGGTAACCGTCCGTATTGACATCGTATGTAGCATAGCTGATCTGATCGTTCAAATTCGGCTTCCACGGTGTCGAATAGTACGGGTTGGGCTTGAAGTATTCCGGTTCGATGTCGTAGTTCAACGGGAAGCCCGGAGGTGTGCCGGTAGCGCTGCCGTAGGGTGCGTAGTTACCGTTGCTGTTACCGTAGTTCAGCATGATATTGTCGTCGGCGCCCAAGAAGATATTTCCGCTGTTCTGGGTCGGATTGTATTTGAAGTCACGGAAACTGATATCGCCGAAAGCATTGTTGCGGCCTGTTGCCAGGTTATCCATTCCTGCATACACATAGAAATCGCCCTGCATGCTGTCGATTGTGAAAGCGTCGTAAACGTCGATATAACCTTCGCGGGTGCGGATGATAGCATCGCCGTTACCGTAAGCGCCCATATCATTGGCGAACGTCAGGTGACCGCCCTTAAGCATCACGTTACCCGTACGCCACGGATGTACGCTGTCGCATAAGAAAGGCACTTGTGTATTAAGCATATCCTCGTTGCTTCCAGGGCACGAGAAGCCCGTCCAGCGGATATTGAATTTATTATCAACCGAACCGAGGCCGGCGTCAATGGTAAGATTGCCGTCGAAGCCGTGGTAAGAGATGGAGTCTTTACCCCAGATATTACCGTTAGGCGTGAGGATTTCCGTATTACCGCCATTCGACATATAATATTGCGAATAGTCGAAAGTGATATTACCGCCGTAGCCCTTATTCTTGCCCTTGTCAAGACTCCAGAGGTCGGTAAGATTGGTGCCGCCGTTAAAGAGCGTATTGTCATTACCTTTGCCGGTGATGTTGTTCTTATTGAAGCCCTCGAAGCCGGCGAGGATATGGACGTTAGCGCCCGTAACCTGGGT
>JAISUX010000128.1 GCA_031271805.1 Tannerella sp. | reverse complement strand
TATTATGTAGGAATCGT
Organism: Tannerella sp.; assembly: GCA_031271805.1. GTDB lineage: Bacteria > Bacteroidota > Bacteroidia > Bacteroidales > Tannerellaceae > Tannerella. The sequence goes on along the minus strand of JAISUX010000128.1, from coordinate 9,551 downwards.
AGGAATCAAGTAGGAATAAATAATAATGAATATATGAATAGGAATCTTTATAATATTTTGCGTATAGCGCTTGCTCTTTTTATTATTGAAGGAGCGAGCATTGTTGCGTTCGGGCAGATTCAGGATTTGTTTCCGAATTTGACTACCGCTTCTCCAAGTGGCAGGGGCGACAGCGACAGTAACCCCTATCTGATACGTAACAAGGCGGATTTGTATTATCTTGCCATGATTGTCAATACTAAAAACTATGAATATAGTACCAACACTTACGTCAACGCCTCTTTCAGAAAATTTTTCAAGGTGGACGCTACGGATATTGACCTGACGCCTAATCCGGGCGCGCCGGTCGATCCGTCGTACAACTCCGCTGACGTTTGGATTCCGATTGGGGACCAGATAGACGGTAGCTCATCAATAGGACATTTTCAGGGGTATTTTGACGGAAACAATTGCGTTCTGAAGAATATGACTATGAATATCAATTCGTTAATTCCAAATGACGGTTCAACAGGCGAAGATTGGACGGGACAAGCCCCTATGGCTGTGCTGGGTATGTTTGGCAGCCCACAGATAACAAGCAGCGATTCCATAACTATTAGAAATGTCTTTATTAAAGACGCCGTGATAGAACTTAACGAAGGAGAATATTTCTACAATAACGGCATCGGGGTTTCGATTGAAATGGGCTTGTTGGTCGGTTTTCCCCAGTTTGGCAAATGTATTATTTCAAACTGCATTGCTCAAGGTGAAATCACTTTTCTGTGCGATGACTATTCTCCTTATGGAACCATATTCGGCATAGGCGGTATGATTGGTGATTTAGCCGGAGGTGATAATGTAGTAGTTGATAACTGTTTTGCAAATACGAAAATGAATCTGAAGATACCTGAATATAACCTTGGCAGCTCTCCTACAGTAGTTTTAGGTATAGGCGGCTTTGTTGGCGACTTTGATGCTTCCCACCCATGTGAAATTAATAACTGCGGCGCTTGGATAGATATGCAAATTGAGGCAACCGGACCTATAGACTTGGTTACGGGCGGTTTTATGGGCACGGCTTCGACTTCTGTTAATTTTTACAACTGTTATGCCAGAGGGCGTATTGAGGTGAAGGACGGCAGTTATGGCGTTTCCGGTTTTGCAAACCTTATTTCCGGTAATTTTCTTTTTGACAACTGTTATGTAGCCACGACAATTAAAAGAGGGACGAACACATATCTGACAACAAACACGGAAAGCCAGTTTAGCGGATGGGGTGTGAATTTCGGCGCTACAGAAATTTGCGTTAATTCCTACTATCTTGATGACTGGCAGGAAGGCGACTGGACTGATTATACCGCCGGTATTTTTTCCAGCCCTATTTACTTCGATAACCAATCACCATGTACCGGCGCGGGTCAAACTAAGGATTACATGCTGTCGCCCGCTTTTGTGCAGGACCTCAACCCTGTTGACAGCGTTTTTGCATTCGACGGCTACGGTTTCTTAAAGAATGCGGGGTTTCCGGTGTTGGGATTGGAGCCGGTGATGGACCCGCAAATCATTGATTCGGGGCAGGTGGTAACAATTCCGTCCACATGGCATCCGGACATGACGGACGATTATTACAATCCGCAGCATGGCATCTACCTGTACGACGGTGGGCAGTTCATCAATGAATCGCCTAACCCGTACGTTGTAAACGTTTACAGGGATTTAAGCGGCGACGGCTGGGAGTTCGTCGGTTTGCCTATCAACAATGACGGTTATGCCTCTACTTTCGGCTGGTTGAGCAACGACACGTTGTTTCTCAACGGTTCGGGCAGTCAGGTTAGTACCGGCTTGAACGAGACCTTCAACGGAACGACCGACATGAGCGAACATTGGAACACGACGCATAACTATATCGTTGCCTATCCGTTCCGCTACGATAATAACGACTGGTCTAACGTCCATGCCTATCGCACCGATTCGATGAAAAACGGCTTCGGCTATATGGTATGGAACGGTGGCATGGATTACCGTCTCGACAAGGACGGTAACTTCTTTACTGAAGAGGACAACAATCCACGTCCGTCGTCAACGCCGATTAACCCCAACCCTAACCCGCTCGGAAGTCAGCAAAACGCCACGCCACCCTACAATCCGGCGCCTACACAGGTGTGTTTTGTAGGCAATGTTCATCAGAAAGGCAGTACAATAACTGTAACGCTGCCCGCAAACAGCGCATCGAATAAATGGTACGCCCTCGCCAATCCTTACACTTACGACCTTGATATCGCCACCTTTATCTCGCAAAACAACAGCGCTATACAAGGCGGCAGCGTATATGTGTGGGATGTATCGGCGCAAAATTGGGTCGTAACGTCAATGGGCAAAATCCCATACGGCAGAGGCTTCGTGATAAGGGCAAGTTCGGGGGCAACAATAACATTTGCACAATAAAACAGGGAGGAAAGAAAGATGAAGAAGATATTTCAGAAAACCGTTTTATTGTTTGTCCTGGCGCTTGCGAGCATAAACGTCTTTAGCCAGATTATGCCTCCCTTACCGGCAGGTTTAACCAACAACGGTTCTTCGGTTGATTATCTAATTGATCCGGCGTGCATAGCTAAGGATGATGCGTATTATACGCTTATGAATATGCCGATTACAGGACATGTAACTGAAAATGATATAGTTAGCAGCTCGGCGCCCTGTGGCGGACTCTCCGGAGCAACGGTTACCATTATCACACCGCCAACGCATGGTACGGCTACGCTTAGTGGTCAGGAAATCACCTACACTCCCAACACCGACTGGGCAGGCAAAGACAGTCTGAAGTACCGACTGTCGTGCGGCACCCTCGACTCTACCGCATGGATGCGGATAATAGTTGATTCTTTGCCCGACAACATCTCCGAACTCCAATGCCTCATACCGGTTGATTCCACCGCCTGGTCTATTCAGTTGCAATATCTGCAGGAATCCGTTGAATCGGAATCTACGCCGGCAGTAGGCGATTTGGACGGCGACGGCAAACCTGAAATCATCGCTTATAAAGCCTTAGTTCCTATACGTAACTGCTACATTGACAGCATTGTAATCTTCTGGGGCGACGACCGCGTGAACCATGTAACCATGTTCCGCATAGCACAGAACGATACTTTGGCGGAGATGACCACCGATCGCGCCAACCCGATGCCTACCGTTGCGAAAATCAATATGGGCAACGGCACGATGCAACCCCTCATCTTTGTGCCGCTTAATAACGGCTATATCAGGGCTTTCGACACAACAGGTTATGTTGTTTGGACGTCCGACACGCCGATTGACGTCATCCAGCCGGCGCTTATCACCGACAACCGCAGGCCGTCTTATCCGCCCAATATCACCGATTTCGACGGTGACGGACTGCAGGAAATTTACATTGGTAATCAGGTCTGGGCGGCTGAAACGGGCAGGTTGCTGGCGGTTGGTCCGGCAGGCGGTAACGCGGGAAGAAGCATGGCTTCCGACGGCGCTAACGAGTACCGTTCCATAAACTCTATCGCTGCCGACCTCGATGGCGACGGCATAGCCGACCTCGCCGCCGGAACGCACGTTTATAGCGTTACGGTGAAAGATCGCAGCGGTTTATCTTCATCTAACAGAATAACTTATAAAGATACTATCCCTACAACCCTCTGCGGAACCGACCTTGTCCCCGTGCGCGACGGCAGAACCATCGTAGCCGATGTCAACCGCGACGGGATGTTAGACGTAATCGTCAATGTATCAACCGATACCATCGGCAGCGCAAGCGGGGCTACCGCCAGAGCGGGCAATATGGGTATCTTAGTCTGGACGCCCAAAACGCGTCAGGTTGTAGCGACGGCAAGCATTCCGCGGGGTACAGACCCGGGCGGCCTGTTCCTGCCCTCACCCTTCCTTATAGGCAATATAGACAGCGACCCCAATATTGAGTTGGTTTGCGTACTGCATAACCAGTTAGGCGGCTGGAAATACGACGGTACAACCATGCTACAGCGTGTCTGGACGCGCAATCTGTCGGAATCGTCGGGCTGCACCGGCGTCACGCTGTTCGACTTCAACAGCGACGGCGCGGCCGAGATAGTCTATCGCGACGAAAACACTTTAAGAGTGATGCATCCCTATGGTTCCACCTTCACCGACCTTATGTCGTGGAGCAGTGTTGTCAGCGCTACCTACGTGGAATTTCCGGTGGTAGCCGACATAGACGGTACAGGCACTTCAGCTGTCTTAGTAACAGGCAGTTATGCCGCGTCGGGCATTCCAAACCAGAGCGGCAGTAACCGAGGGACGCTTTGCATCCTCCGCAGCGCCGGCGAGCCGTGGGCAAAAGCGCGCAAAGTGTGGAACCAGTACAGTTACAACAACGTCAATATCAACGAAGATCTCACCGTGCCGCGCTTCTACCTCAACCCTGCGACCTACTTCCCCGGCGCAAACGGCATACTTGGCGACGCTGACGACGTGCAGCCTTTCAACAACTACCTGCAGCAGCAGAGCACCCTCGACTTCAAGGGCATCAGGGTATGGCCGGCGCCCGATGTGCACATCACGTCCATCGTCTCGAAGCAGTACTATCCCGACGGCGACAGCCTCGCGCTCGGCATCCGCGTTACCAATACCGGCAACTCCCTTCTCGGCTCGCCGATAGCAATTGCAGCATACAAAGGCGCTACCTACTCGGCGGCTGACCATATTCTGACCGACACTGTGCTCTACGCCGGCATCGCCGTTGGCGACACGGTTACTCTGCGCTTCACGATCCCGAACCTCAGCACCCTCGTCGGCGTTTCACAGTTAACCTTCCGCGTCAACGACGACGGAACGCCGCACATCATCCACCGCGAATGCGACACGACTAACAATGTCGTACAGATGAACCTTGAAACAGTGCCCGTCGCCACGCAGACGGTGCAGGAATACCAGTCGGTCGAAATTAATATATTGAGTCTGCACCTGCCGGCAGCGTTCTATGCTACGACGTTTAACCTGGCCGATTCGTTGACGCAACAGCCCGTATCTGGCTCTGTCGCCATGGTGGATACAGGCAGTATTGCCCGCCTGATTTACACCAACGAAGGCGCCGCGGCGCTGACAAATCATATTGATTCGTTTATCATGCGCATTACGACAGGTGGAACTGCGTATGAAATAAAGATTTACGTGTACGTGCTGGCGGCAAATATTCCGCTCTCCGTATGCGACGGTCAGAATTGGGATGTGGGTCTGTACACGATTCCGACAGGCACCACATTTACCTGGTATCTAACAAAATCAACGCCTGTTATGTTGCAGGATTCGGCATCGCGCATCATTCGTTTTGCCTCCGGAACGACTCCGGCCGACAGCGTGTACTGGATCAAACCCACCGTCCCGGGCGCAAGCGAACCTTACAATGTGGCCGGCGGTTTTCCGCGCGGAAAGTTCACCGTATGGAAAGTGAACAGCAGTCAGCCCTATCGGGAAATGCACTGGACGGGCATTGTTGATAACAACTGGCATAACCCGCATAACTGGACGGGCGTTGACACCGTGACGAAAGAAGCATATCCCGTGCCATACGAACCGTCAACCTGTATCAACGTCGTCATACCGGGCGATGCGCCTAACTATCCGGAAATCACGTCGCCACCAAGACCGATGTGCTACAATATTACTGTACGCGACCGGGGAATGCTGAAAAATCCGCATCCGTTATGGTACAATCATGCCGTTGTCGAACTGAAACCTCAACCGTCGGAGCGCGACCGTTTTGTCATGTGGTCGGCGCCAACCATCTCGGTTTATTCGGGCGATTATCACTATGGTAGCACTGCAAATCCCGATTGGGGCGATGTCTATATGAATTTCTTCCAGCGGGCGAATCCAAACGGAGGCGTCGCTGCCGCTAATACGTTCACGGCTACCTTTGGCGAAGCCAATGCGCCGTTGGAATTAGGCACGGCCTTCAACGTGAAAGTGGTCTCCACCACCCGCTCTAAGGAACAGCAATTCACCTTCCCGCAGACAGTTACGTCTTATGTGGACAAAACCGGCGTCACACGCAATACGCCGAGAGCCGGAAATCCGTACCGGTTTATTGTCTCGCCTACGACGATACATTCGAGCGATACGACATTCAACCTGCCGGTCGGCAACGACGTAGCCGGCTCTGACCTGATGCAGGTTGTCAATCCGTATCTGGCCTATTTGGACATGGCGCAGTTTGTTGCCAAAAATTTTGAAAATTCCGGCCCGGTAGCCGGCGGCTATATTATTTGGGACGGCAATATTAATCACAGTTTGGACGTTGGTTTGATTAGCCCCGTGAGTGGTAACGGCAACCGGTTTGTCTTCACTGCGCCTTCGAGTTTATGGACAACAACGCCTAATCTGATTCCACCGCTACAGTCGTTTTTTGTGCAAAAAGCGTTTCCGGTCAATCAGGTAGATTCGGTAAAGATGTCGCCTAACTGGACAACGACAAAGAGCGGTCGTCCCGGCCAGTATATTCTCCGCGCTGCGCCCGCCGAATGGGGTATCCTTCGCATACGCGCGACACAGGGCGAAAAACAAAGTTATGCCGTGCTTAACTACGACGAAAATGCGACTTCGGCCTATAATGGCTCCGAAGATGTAAATACGCTTTTCTACGACGATGTCCCGCTGACGGTCTATACCCTTACTTCTATGCGTAAAGCCCTGAGTATAAATTCAAACAGCGACTTTGAAAATGAAGAAATATTCATTGGCTTGCGCCTTCGAGACATAGGTGAAGTAACGCTCGACTTTTCCGGTTTAGAAACGTTTGGCCATAACGTCTGGCTTATAGACAAGACGCGCAATCAGACAATTGACCTTCAGGAAACGCCGCAATATGCGCTAACTATTGCCAGGACAGGCGACCTCATTGACCGCCTCGCTCTCCGTTTTGAGTTTACCGGCAAGGGGTTAGTTGCCAGTGAACTTGTAGCTCCTGACCTCATTGTCACGTCAGGCGCCGGAACGATTGAAGTCCGTAGCGCGTCGTTCATTGAAAATCTTCAGATATATAACATCGTTGGTTCGCTGGTTTACAGCAATAATTATGTAACGAACTTCTTCTGTGTTCCCGTTAGCGGCCAGCAGGTGTATGTTGTCAGGGCAACGATAGATGGCATAGTAAAAGTAAGAAAGGTATATGTAAAATAACAAAATTAATACATTTTATAAACACAAATAAATGTTGTAATTTTAACCATCAGTACACCAAATTCCGAACGGCAATAGCCTGACATTTAGCGTAAACACATCAAACGAACACTTAATAAAACATTTTAAAAGTCAATTAATAATTATTATACATAAATATATATAATAATTATTAGGCGATTTAATTCATTATAGAAAATATACCTACATTTACAGCGTTTTTATGAAAAAGAAGGCGTGTTAATGCCATAATTAACGGTTTTGGAACTGCGATGGAGATAGATGAAAATAGGGATTTTATTAATGTTAAACATTATAAATTAACAAATATAACAGAGGTCGAAGGATTCTCCAAAAAACCGAATGGTTTTCAACTGAAAGTGAGAGTCTTATTCGTGATGTCCGTCATCGCTTTTCTGTTTTCTTTCAACTCGCTCAAGGCGCAGGACACTTCGTTCTGGTTTGCGGCGCCGGATTTGGCTGACCCTGTTATTTGCGGAGAAGGCGATTCGCCTATGGTGCTGGTTATATCTAACGGCAACCCGGAAGAGGCGCATATCACTATAACCTTGAAGAATGGTGGCTCGCCCATAGTTATCAATCAGACGATTGCGTCGGGCAGCCTCTATCAGCACGAGTTTACTTCCGGCGCAAAAGGAACGGGTACAAAGTGGCAGATAGAAAACCCGCGCGACAGTGCAGGCGTCGTTACCAATTATGGCGTTCATATTCAGTCTGACATCAAAGTGTCGGCTTATTATCAGGTGCTTCCGCCCTGCAATCAGGATATTTACTCTCTTAAAGGTTCAGCGGCGCTCGGCACGGATTTCTATGTACCGATGATTTATGATTCTTATTATTACACAGGCAGTTACTCACAAGCGCTCGACCAGATTGATATAGTGGCGACGGAAGACAACACAACGGTGTATGTAACGCCTACGAAAGCCATCAATATCATGCCTTCAAGTACGTCGCCCGCCAATACGACCCTTACTTATACGATGAATCGCGGTCAAACGCTTAAACTGAGCGAGAACCCGATAGGTAATTCGGCCGGCGCTACGACTCTAAGCGGCACGCATATCACTTCAAACAAACCTGTTGCCGTAACTACTACCGAAGACTTGATAGGACGTTCAGGCACGGGTTGGGACATCGTTGGCGACCAAATTGTGCCGGTTGCAAACTTGGCCAAGACTTATGTTGTGGTAAAAGGCTTACTGACAGGCACAAGCGACCGCGCTTATTTCCTTGCTACAACAGGCGGCACGACGGTAACGGTCAACAACGGCTCTACCACAACCTCTTCCGGTACGCTGGCTGCCGGTCAGAGTTGGGTCTTCGATCTTGGAAATAACGGTCAGACCAACGTCGCTCCAAACGCTATTACCGCTACAGCAAACAATCCCGTTTACTGCTATCATATTTCCGGTTATGGCACCGAGTTAGGTTCCGGCTTGCTGCCAAGTATTTATTCTTTGAGTCAGAGACAACTAACGTTTTACACAAAAGTAATATCTGGCACAAATTCCTTGCATGGTTTTGTAACGTTCCGTACCGGTTCGTCGGCCGATTTCACTGTTACTTACGGCGGCACAACAAGCGCTTTGTCTGTCGGAACCGTCTTTAACGTTCCCGGCCTTAACGGCGACTGGCAGGCGGCAAAGTTAAATCTTCCGGCGGCGACACAAAATCAAGTAGTTACGATAAAAAACTCGACAAGTCCTTTTTCATTTGGCTATTTCAGTATGAATACCACAACCGGCGGAGCTTCATACGGCTATTTGTCCTCTTTCGGCACGTTCGAGTTCTCGCAGGACACTATCTATAAGTGCGCCGGCACGTCCGTGCCGCTTGGAGGCGCTTATGCTCAGACTTATACGTGGACTTTGCCAGACGGTTCAATCTCTAATGCGGCTTCTCTTAACGCCACTATGCCCGGACTGTACAAACTGACTATCTATCAAGACCCGTTGACGCATACCGATTCAGTCTGGGTGCTGAACCGCTTCGAGGGCGCGGCGATAATACTATCTTCGCCACCTAATACGCTCGATAATGGCAAAGGCACACGCACTTACTCCGTGCATGTGCCAGGGCAGACCACGGCGCATACCAGGTTTCAGTGGTTTATCAATGGTGTGCCACAGGGCAACGCTTCGACGCTGACGCATTCATGGGATTGGGAAGACGAAGCGATAGTGTCTGTCATTCTGACAGATACGGTCGAAACGCCTTCCTGTCCACGCACACTGAAGTTCAATCACTCGCCCTTCCCCAACAACATCGTGGACGCGCATTGCTACACCATTCCGCCCCCAACAATCTGGGATATAGAGCGCAAAATGGTCAGCAATGCGGAAATACACTCATTAGCAACGCCTTTC